>JAWOCH010000025.1:0-4505 GCA_046483865.1 Candidatus Brocadiia bacterium
CACCGATCAGTGCGGGAACGGCCAGTACGAAGGAGAACCGCGCCGCCGCCGCCCGCTCCATGCCCAGCAGGCGGCCCGCCACGATGGTCGAGCCCGAACGGCTGATGCCGGGCAGCAGCGCCAGCGCCTGGGCGATGCCCACCAGCAGCCCCCGCACCGCGCCGGGCTCCTCCGTGCGGCCCGGACGGGCCAGGCGGCTTCCCAGCAAGATGAACCCGGTTACCATCAGGAACGCCCCCGCGGTCGGCACGCTCTCGAATGCCGCCTCGACGCGCTCCCCCAGCAGGACGCCCGCAAACGCCGCCGGCAGAGTGCCCACCACCACGGCCACGGCCGTGCGCAGCCGCGGAGCATACCTTCTGAGTTCTTCTGCGCCTGCCCCGTGCAGCCACAACCACGTCCCCCGCACGCCGTCCCGCGCGACGCGGACCAGCTCCCGCCCGAAGACCACCAGTATGGCCAGCAGTGTGCCGAAGTGCACGCTCACCTCCAGGTAGATGCCGGGCTCCTCGGCGCCCAGAAGGGCCTGGGCGGCGACCAGGTGGGCGGAACTGCTGACGGGAAGGAACTCGGTGACTCCCTGCAGGCAGCCCAGCAGTATGGCGTGCATCAGACCCATGGCGCCTTCAGCAGCAGGGAAGGTATATGCTCGAGCGGACGGCCGACGGCTCTCACTCCTCCGTGCCGGCGGGCTCCTGCTGTTCGGCCTGCTGTGCGGTTGCCTTGCCCAGCGCTTCCTGCAGCGCGTTGAGCTGGGCCTGGATGGCTTCCTTGCGGGCGCGCAGGTCCACCAGCGCGGGCAGTTCCTCCAGGAGGGCATCCTCCTTGACGAACTCCCGCTCCATCGTCTCGCCGATGGTCTGGAGTCGGCCGCGCAGCTCTTCCGTCTCGGCGGGCATCGGTTCGGCCTCGGGCAGTGTCTGAAGCTTCTCGTCCAGCTCGGCCATGCGCTGTTGGATCTGCTCCAGGGACGGCACGCCCTCCAGGGAGGGCTCCATCGCGGTGAGCCGCTCGGCGGCGTTGCGCAGCTCTGTGATCAGCTCGTGGGCCTCGCGCGGCGTCTGCACGGCCTCCTCGGCGTCCGCCAGCAGTTGGGCCGCGTGCTGCTCCGCCTCGCCGGCGCCGACGGGACCGGCCTGCTCGAGCTTCCTGGTCAGCTCGACGACTTCGTCCTGCAGGTCGCCGGTCGCCCCCTCCAGTTCCTGGCGGATGTTCTGCACCCTGGTCAGCGTTTCGGTCAGCATCTCGTTGTAGTCGGCGATGATCTGCTCCTGCTCAGCGGCCGTCAGGTCTTCGGTGGTCAGTCTTGCCGCGGCCTTGCCCTTGGCCAGCACGACACCGCGCAGCAGCTCCAGAGCGTCGGCCTGCCAGCGCTGCCGTGCGCGGCGCAGGGCCACCTCCTTGCGCTTGTCCATCATGCTGAAGAACTCCGGCTTCACCTGCTGCCATAGCTCGCTGCGTTGGGCGTCCATGCTCTGGATCGCCGCTTCGAGCTGCGCACCGGTCTCAGCGATGCGCTGCTGGTACTGCTCCATCAGCTTCACGGGCAGCTCGGACTTCGCCTGGCGGGCCTGCTCCTCGGCGGGGCTGCCGCGCTGGTAGTCGCGCACCAGGTGCAGGACTGCCTGCGGCTCGGACGGCTCGCCGTCGCTCCAGGGGTAAGGGCGCGCGCCGACGGTCTGCTCGGCCGCCGCCCATTCCTCGGCGGTGGGCAGGCGCTTCATCGCCCAGGTTGCGTACAGCTCGGCCTCATTCCTGGACAGGCCGGTCACTGCGCGTTCCGCCCCCGGGGAGTCGGGCTTCATTTCCTGCCAGGTCTCGGGGACCGGCTGCGCTGTTGCGCGTAGGTATTCGACGTACTCGCCGATGGTGACGGGTTCGGTCCCTATGAACAGCCCCTGCATGCCCGGGATGGAAGTCTCTGCCGGCGGCGGCTTCTCGGCGGGCGTCTCGACCTCCACGACGGAGGGCGCCCGTTCGGGTTCTCTCTTCTCGCACCCTGGCAGCAGAACGGACAGGCAGATTACGAGGCAGGCGAGCTTGCGCAGCATCTGGCGGCCTCCTGGATAGTGGCCTGGACGGAGAGGGCCCATAGCTGCCGACATGATAATGAATGCACCGGGCGCAAGTCCAGCGGCCCGCCGCTTGCCTGCGTGTGCGGCTCAGGCTTCCTCCTGTGCGGCCTTCTCGGCCAGCTCGTCCAGTCGCTTCTCCAGCTCGCGCAGGCGCTTCGACATTTCGGGCAGTCTGGACAGCAGCACGATAATCCGGCGTTCCTCGCCGATGGGGCGGGCCGGCCGTCCCAGCAGCACCGCGCCAGGTTCCACGTCCTGGGCTGCGGCCGATCCGGCCGCCAGCACGGCTCCGTCGCCCACCGTCACGTGGTCCGCAACGTCCACCCCGCCGGCCAGCACGACTTCTTTGCCCAGGCGCACGCTGCCGGCCAGGCTGGCGCAGCCGGCGATCACGCAGTCCGTCCCGATCTGGCAGTTGTGGGCGATCTGGCACAGGTTGTCTACCTTGGTGCCGTCCTCGATGACGGTGGCTTCCAGCATGCCCCGATCAATCGCCGTCAGCGCGCCGATCTCCACCCGGTCGCCGATGCGCACCGTCCCCACCTGGGGCAGCTTCACATGGCGGCCCTCCCGCTGGATGAACCCGAATCCCTCCCCGCCGATCACTGCGCCGTAGTGGATGATGCAGTCCGCCCCGACCGTGACGCCGGCGTGCAGGCAGGCGTGCGGAAACAGCACCGTCCCGCTGCTCACCCGGCAGCCGGGCCCGACGTAGGCCAGCGGATAGACCACGACGCCGTCGGCCAGCGTGGCGTCAGGTCCCACGTAGGCCCCCGCTCCGACGGCCACGTTCTGTCCCAGGCTCGCGGAGTCGTCCACCAGCGCATCCGGGCTCACATCTTCCGGCGTGCGGGCCCTGTCCTCGGCGAACGCCTGGAGCACGACGGCAACGGCCGCCTCCGGGTCATCGCACACGACAGTGGCCCCGTCCCTATCCGACACCGTCTCGGGGGCTATCAGCACGCCCGCCCGGCACGCGGCTGCCGCTTCCGCGTCGCGCACGAAGGCCACGTCGCCGGGGCCGGCTCCTCCTGCCGAGCGGATGTCGCTGACGGTGACGTCCTGCGGGCCGACCAGCCGGCCGCCGGTCATACGGGCGATCTGGGCTGCGCTGAGTTCCGGCATCTGGTTCTCCCTGCCGAGAGCGAGTCGCCTGCGGTTGCGCGGATATGCTACAGAGGGCAGAATGCGTTGGCAAGAGGCGGCCCCCTGCCTGCAGCCGATGGAGACGGCCGTGTGCGCCGGTGACGAACACTACATGAAGATGGCTCTGGACGAGGCCCGCGCCGCCGTGCCGCAGGGCGAGGTGCCCGTGGGCTGCGTGGTGGTGCGGGACGGCCGGGTGCTGGCCCGCGCGCACAACCTGCGCGAATCGCTTCAGGATCCCACAGCCCATGCCGAGGTGCTGGCCCTGCGCGAGGCTGCCGGGCAGACGGGCTCCTGGCGGTTGGAGGGGGCGACCGTCTACGTGACCGTCGAGCCGTGCGCCATGTGCGCGGGGGCGCTGGTGAACGCGCGCGTCGAGCGTCTCGTCTACGGCCTGGCCGACCCGAAGAGCGGCGCCTGCGGCACTCTTTACGACATCCCTACCGATGAGCGGCTCAACCACCGGCTCGAGGTCACCGGCGGCGTACTGGCGGACGAGTCCAGGGCGCTGCTGCGCGAGTTCTTCGCTGCCCGACGCCCGGAGGCGTGAGTCCACGCGCCGGCCTGCTTTGTTGCAATCGCGTCGGCGGCGGGATTAATGTAGTCCCTGCCAGACCACTCCTCAGGGGATCCGTGCATGGGTAGCTTAGCGCCGCCGACAGCGGGCCGGCCTGAACGGGCCCCCCGCCACCGGCCGCTGGTGCCCGTGCTGGCGGGGGCGGCCGTCGGCATCGCGATGGACGGCTTGCTGGCGCCGCCTGTGTGGTTCTGGCTGGCGGCCGGGTTGGGCATACTTATACCGGCGCTGTGGGGGCTGCGCAGGGGATTGCGCCAGTGGGGCAACTGGGCGCTGGCGCTGATGCTGGTGGTGCCGGTGGCCGGAGCCTACCACGCGATGCGTTTCCGCCTGCAGCCGCCCTGGCACCTGTCGAACATGTCGCTGGAGGAGGGCGGCCTCTACCGCGTCGAGGGCCGTGTGGCTTCATCGCCGCGAAGCCACCACCGTTCGGCGGCGTACTCCCCGCGGGGTGCGGGCGCCGGGCGGTTCTGGGCCGTACGTGTCAAACTCGACGGCCTCACGGGGGCCGGCGAGCGCCGGAGAAGGACGGCAGGCGGGCTGACGCTGTTCTCCGACCGGCGCCCGGACGTGCGCGCGGGGGACCGGGTGCGGGCGACCGTGCGGCTGCACCGCAACAGGCCGCCCACCAACCCCGGGCAGCCCGACGCCGCCACCCGATACGCCCGGCGGGGCAACCACGCCACAGCGCGTCTGGCGGACCCGGG
>JAWOCH010000277.1:0-12437 GCA_046483865.1 Candidatus Brocadiia bacterium
ACGGGTGGAGAAACGCTCCGGCCGCGGCCGGAGCGTTTCTCCACCCGTCACTCGGCCCGCGGCACGCCTTCCAGGTCCAGCAGCCGGTGATAGGCGTCCCACAGCGCCCGGTAGTAGTCCATGATGCGGTCCGGCTGGTCGCTGGCCGGGATCTCCGCCAGGCAGTATCCCCCGTAGCCGCTCTGCCGCAACAGTCGCAGCAGTTCCAGCCAGGGGTAGTCTCCCGCGCACAGGTCCCGCATGTGCACCAGCCCGATCCGGTCGGCCAGCAGCTCGAAGTTGCCCTCGATCGAGCCGTCCACCACCTCGGATGCGTTCGAGTTCCAGCAGACGTAGGCGTTGGGATGGTCGGCGTGCTCCATGATGCGCATCATGCGTGACGGCTCCTTCGTGCCGCCGCCGTGGACCTCCATGCGCACCTCGACGCCCAGGCCGGCGGCGTGCTCGGCACACTCGGCCAGTGACTCGCCGATCTGCCGCAGCGTCTGCTCCTCGGGCACGCCCTCCTCGACCGTCAGCCCGTTGGGGCGCACCTTGATGCCCGGCGCGCCCACGTCGGCGGCGAGCCGGGCGTAGCGCCTGGTGCCTTTGATGTTGCGGCGGACTTCCTCCGGATCGTTCGAGTGGTATTCGAACGCACTACCCAGCCCGGCCAGTTCGACGGGGCTTCGATCGAACCGCCGACGCACTTCCGCCCGCTGGTCGGCGTCCAGCTCGACCTCGACGCCGTGCGCGTGCGTGGTGCGCAACTCGACTCCCTGGAAGCCGTGCCGCGAACACATCTCGATGATGCGCTCCAGGTCCCAGTCCTTCGCCAGGTTATAGGTGACCAATCCCAGCTTCATGCCGCGTCCTTCCTGTTGAGTCGCTACGGGCGCCAACCGCCGCCATCGCCCAACTGTACCTGCTCGGGCGGGCCCTGGTATGCCTGCTCGCCGTTCCAGAACACGGTGACCTCGCCGGCCATGCGCAGGCCGTCGGGTCCCAGGTCCACGTCGAGCCCGGGCGTGCCCTCGCTGCTTATGTGTACGGTGCTGCCCTCGATCCTGCAATCGAACCGGGGCAGCGGATTCTGCGCGATGTCCCGCGCCATCCAGATGCCCCACGCGCCGCGATGGCGCTCGGTGTCGGCCACGTAGGAGAACCGGTTCGGCCGGACCCGGCGGTGCTGAAGCAACCACCGATTGTTGCGCATGTGGGCTTCGGGCGGGTAGCCGTGGCCCTGGCCGGGGACGATGACCATGTCCGGCTCGTTGCCGTAGCGGCGCAGTTCCGCCTGCATGGCGTAGGCATTGTCCACCGAGACCGCCCCGTCGGCGTCGCCGTGCCAGATGCGGAACGGCAGATGCTGCGCATTGACGCCCACGCCGCGGCCCGGCGGCAGACCCCACGTGCCGCCGCTGACCGGGCAGGCCGCCGCCCACACGTCCGGCGTGCGCAGCGCGATGTGCCACGTGCCCCCGCCGCCCATCGAGTGGCCGGTCAGGTAGATGCGATCCTCGTCCAGGCGGAAGTCGCGCCGCACCTCCTCCAGCGCCTGCCACACGTCGTCTTCGCCCTGCTCGTTGTAGCCATTGTTGCCCCGGCCCCATGGGCTGAGCACGAAGTGCGGCTCCAGTTCGGTTTCCTCCTCCCCAGATTCCGGCTGTTCGGCCGGCTCCTCTTCGTCCTCCTCCGGCGTCGGGAAAGACATGGCGACATAGAACAGCGGGTGAGTCGGCCCGGCGCCGTGCAGGCTGACGATCAGCGGGTACTCCTGCTCGGGATCCCAGCCTGTCGGCAAACTGAGCCGGTAGAACTGCAGGGACTGCTCGGTGCCGGCAATGCGCGCCAGCACCAACGAGTTCTCGCCGGCAGCGTAGGTGTCCCACCGGGCCGCCGGCCCGTCCAGCCCGCTCAGGATGGTCTCCGCGTTGTTCACGGCCTCCTGGGCGCGGGAAGGCAGCTCGTCCACCACCAGCATGGCCCGGTTCCACTCCGCCTGCACCAGCGCGTCCACCGACCGCAGATGGCGGGTGAACAAGGGGTGCGGCGATTCGGCAACCAGCGCCTCCACCCGTTCGTGCAGCCGGCCGATCACCGTGCCAGGCGCGCGCAGTTCCGCTTCGGCTGTGGCCATCACGGTGCCGTCCTCGGCCAGCACCTCGGCCCTGAACTCCATGCCCTCCTCCGGCAGACGGCCCGGCCATCCGCGCACCAGGAACCGGCGGACGCCCTCCTGCAGCGGGCGTCCTTCCGGCGAACGCTCCAGGACGGCGCCGTCGAGTCTTGCCACCAGCCGGGTGGTTTCCTCCGACGCCAACGCCAGACGGATCTGTCCTTGCCCGGTCGGTCGCCAGATGGCTTCCCTGGTCACCACAGCAGCGGCGATTGGGTGCGGTGGCGGCCCGAGCAACAACTGCTCGTGCAGCCCGGGCCTCGGCTCTCCGTCGGCGCCGCGGCCCCAGTACAGGCGAATCTGATCCCCTTCCCGGTCTGTGTCGTTCACCTGGACGCAGAGTCCCACCGTCGGCCACAGGCCCGGCTGGGCCAGGAACTCATCCCACGGGAACGCCACGTCATAGGTGGTCTCACCGGACTGCTCGTCGCGGGTGACAGTGCAGGGGTAGTCGCGCTCGCCGTCCTGCTGATAGCCGGTGCCGTACTTGCCCTGGAAGTGCGCCCATACGTGCGCGCCGTCCTCGGTCAGTGCCACGGTGATGGAGGCATCGTCGGGGTTCACCATGTGGGTGTCGGGCGGCAGCGGGCCGGAACCGTCTCCGCGGGCGTCAATGCCTACCTGGAGCGCGTCGCCGTCCCAGATGTCGCCCCCTTCCCGCACGTTGGTGTGGTAGTCGTCCTCGACGACGATCTTCATAAGAATGTACCGGTCGGACACCGCCAGCCATCCCCGGGCGCTGGTGCCGGCCTGTTGGTCGGCCACCTGCCAGGCGGGCGCCCCGCCCTTCCACCCCTCATCGCCCGGCTCCACCCAGTGAATCACGGGCAGGCCGGCCTGCACGGCATCTGTCGGCAGGGCCGAGATTTCGATGCGGGGCCGGGGCTCGAGGGCAGGAGCAGGCGCGCTGTGGACAGCACTGCACGAGAACGCAGCCAGCGAGACCAGTGCAACGCAGAACGGTGAAAGCCGCTGATACATGGTTCCCCTCCCGAGAACGGAGTCTCATCGGTGCGAAGGCGGGCGCAGTGTAGCGAGGCGAACACCCCGGGTCAACGGACAAAAGCCGCGTCGGCGTGATCGGCGCTTGACGCAGAGCTTGGCGGCGGGCATAATAGAACTGACTGGTCAGTTCTGCCCCGCCGCCCAACGGTTCGGTCCCTGATCAGAGGGCATCCGCAACCCCGGCACTCGGAACTGGGAACGGGCCGGGGGCCATCGCAGGCGGGGCAGGCTGACCTGTCCACAGGCAGCGAACACCACGGCGAACCGAGCTTGCGGGAGTAGACAGGTGGCAGACGAGCAGGGCGAAGTATCCGAGAAGGCTCGTAAGATCATGAAGACGGCCGAGAGGCTGTTCGCCGCCGGCCGGTTCGGCGAAGTCACCCTGGACGATATCTGCCACGAGGCCCGCGTAGGCAAGGGAACTATCTACCGCTACTTCGAGGACAAGGAAGACCTCTACTACCAGGTCATCATACACGGGTTCGAGGAACTGGTCGCCGACATTCGGGATGTCGGCCGCGAGGAGCAGGATCCGGCTGCAGGACTGCGCAAAGTGGCGAAGCATACGGTGCAGTTCTTCAGCGAGAGGCGCAGCCTGTTCTGCCTGATGCACAGCGAGGCCCTGCGGGGTTCAGAGCGGAAGGGCGAGCTGTGGAAGAAATGGCACCAGAGGTATCACGACATCGCGGACGTCTTCGCCGGGTTCATCAAGCACGGGGTGGAACAGGGGGTATACGAATGCGAGTTTGACCCCTCCGCGGCCGCGCTCCTGCTCAACTCCATGCTGCGCGGAGGACAGCGGCACACGGACGAGATGCCCCGGGGCGACGATTGGCCGCTGGCGGTGGTCGAGCTGTTCGAGAGGGGGCTGCGCGTGCGCCGAGAGGCCGAGGGCGATTGAAAAGCGGGGGGCAGGGCAACGGGAAGGCAGGGCGCAACCGATTCGGAGAAAGGATTTGGTACGTGATATGACACTGCTGATCAACCACACAGCCAAGAGGTGGCCGGCGGCGGCCTGCGCGCTCCTGCTGGCGGCACTGCTGCTGAGCGGATGCTCGCCGGAGAGCTACCGCCGGTCGGCCGACAAAGAGGTCTACGGCATCCTGAAGGGCAAGACGCCGGCCGTGCCCGGCATGGTGGAGGACTTCTCCATCGAGCAAACCGAACGGAACCTGCTGCGCGACTGCCCGCTCATCAGTGCCGACGAAGCGCCTGTCGAAATGCAAACGGCGAGCGCCGAGACGCCGCTGCAGCAGAACGTGCCGGTCGTCTCCCTGTCGAAGGCTCTGGAGATAGCCGCCTTCAACAGCCGGGAATACCAGACACAGAAGGAGTCGCTCTACCGCAGCGCCCTGTCGCTGACCCTTCAGCGCTATGATTTCATGCCGCAGTTCTTCGGCATCTTCGGCGCTGACTACGACAACACCGACCTGGGGGACGACGAGGAGGTCAGCGGCAGCAGTGACTTCGGGTTCGGCTGGCTGCTGCGCACCGGCACGCGGATCAGCGTGAGCCTGGGGACCTCCGTCAGCCAGTTCCTGACCCACGACCCGCGCAAGAGCGCCTCCTCGGTGTTCGACCTGACGGTGACCCAGCCGCTGCTGCAGGGAGCCGGCATCGCCGTGACCGAGCCGCTGACCCAGGCCGAGCGGGATGTCATCTACCGGATGCGCGAGTTCGTGCGGTTCCGACGGCGCTTCTTCGTGGACGTGCTCAGCGACTACTACAGCGTGCTGAGAGAAAGGCAGATCCTGGAGAACGAACTGCTCAACTACGAGGGCCTGCAACTGGCCCGGGAGCGCGCGGAGCTGCTCGGGCAGGCCGGTGACCTGCCGGGCTTCGAGGTGGATCAGACCCGCCAGGATGAGCTGCGGGCGGCCGACCGCGTGCAAAGCTCCAGACAGAGCTACCGCAACCGGCTCGACCAGTTCAAAGTCACCCTCGGCCTGGCCCCGGAGACGGCGCTCGTGCTTGACCCGGCCGAACTGGACAGGCTCAGCGCTGCGCCCGGGGAGGAACTGCAGTTCGAGGCGGGGGCCGCCGTGCGCGTCGCCATAGTGCGACGCCTGGACCTGGCAACGGCAACCGATCGGTTGGAGGACGCACGGCGCAAGGTGCAGGTGGCCGAGAACGACCTGCTGCCGGGGCTGGACCTGAGCGCCTCCCTGTCCACAGACACCGAGGGCGACAACAACCCGACCAACTTCCAGGCCGACAGGACGGACCTGAGCGCGGGCCTGGAGCTGGACCTGCCGCTGGACAAGAAGTCAGAGAGGAACGAATACCGCCGGCGGCTGATAGACCTGGACGAGGCAGTGCGCGACCAGTGCGAGGCGCGGGACGAAGTCGTCCTGCAGGTGCGCAACTCGTGGCGGCAGTTAACCCGTGCGCGCCGCAGTTACCAAATACGCGAACAGAGCGTCAGGCTGGCAGAGGCACGCGTGGAGAGCACGATGCTGCTGCTGGAGGCGGGAGATGCAGACACGCGCGACATGCTGGAGGCCCGCGAAGCCCTGGTCGGCGCGCAGAACGACCTGGCCAGAGCGCTGGTGGACTATCGGGTCGCCAGACTGCAGCTCGCCCGTGATATGGAGATCCTCAACGTAACCAGAACCGGACAACTGGCGGAGAACTTCGATGAGTACATCGGAACATAAGCAGGAAATGACCGAGAGCGTGGAAGAGAGCACCGGGCAGTCCAGCCGCGCCGGGCGCAAGCGCCGACGGCTGGCCATGGTTGCCGTACTGGTGTTCGTCGCCCTGCTGGTGGCCGTCAGCTTCCGGCTGATGGCCGCCCGCTCGGAAACACCCACCTACGATTCGCTGCCCACCGCCGAGGTGCGGCGCGGCAACCTGACCGTCAAAGTGACCGAGGGCGGCACCTTGCGCGCGCTCGAATCACTCGAGGTCAAGAGCGAGGTCGAGGGCAATAACCAGATACTGGAGATCGTCCCGGAGGGGACGATCATCACCAACCAGGACGTCGCCGACGGGAAGATCCTGGTGCGGCTGGATTCCTCCGGGCTGGAGGAGCAAGCCGACAGCCGGGAGATAAGCTTTCGCAACGCCGAGGCCAGCTACGTGCAGGCCAAGGAGAACCACGACATCCAGCGCAAACAGAACGAAAGCAACATCAACGCGGCCGAGCTGAAGGTGAAGTTCGCCCGCATGGAACTGGACCGCTACCTGGGCTCGGAGCTGGCAAGCGCCCTGCTGGCCGGGGAGATCGCCTATGAGGCCATGCCCGCGCTGGCCCGCGAGGTGGTAGAGCAGATACTGGGCAACCCCGAACTGAGCGAGCAGATCTTCCGCGAGATGCCCCGCATGGCGCAGGCGCCCGAGGGACTGCCCCCCGGCGGCGTGGTGCGCCAGACCTTGCGCGAACTGAGCGCTGATGTCCAACTCGCCCGTCAGGAACTGGAACAGGCCGAGGACGACCTGGGCTGGACGCGCAAGCTGGAGGCCAAAGGCTACGTCAGCAGCAACCGTCTGGAGGCAGACGAGCTGACGGCGGAGCGGGGCGCGGTCAGGCTGGCCTCGGCGGAGGAGGAGCTGCGCCTGTTCATCCGCTACACCGTGGCGAAGGAAGCCGAGCAACGCCGCAGCGACTTCACAGAAGCCCAGCTCGAGCTGGAGCGCGTCAAGGCCCGCGCCCGCAGTGAACTCGCCCAGGCCGAGGCCAACCTCGCCAGCAGAGAGGCCAACTACAAACTGGAAAAAGAGCGCCTGGAGAAGACACACGAGATGATCGAGAAGTGCACCATCCGCGCCACCAAGCCCGGTGTGGTCGTCTACGCCTCCACCAGCGATCCCTGGCGACGACGCGACGATCCCATACAGGAAGGCTCCAACGTCCGACAGAATGAGACCATCATCACCGTGCCGGACCTGAGCACCCTGGCCGCCCGGGTCAACGTCCACGAAACCGAAATCTCCAAGGTCAAACCGGGCCAGGAGGCGTGGATCAGCGTGGAGGCCAAACCCGGCTCCCGCTTCCGCGGCGAGGTGGTCAAAGTCAGCCCCATGGCCAGCTCCGAGCACCGCTGGCTGAACCCGGACGTGATGGTCTACGAGACCGACGTGGTCCTGAACGGGCAACAAACGGGCCTGACCCCGGGCATGTCGGCCACCGCCGAGGTCATCGTGGCCGAGTTGGAGGACACGCTCTACGTCCCCTTGCAGGCGGTGACCACCTACCGCCGCCAACGGGCCTGTTGGGTGAAGACCGACGGAGAGCCCCAACTGCGGCCCGTCGAAGTGGGCCACCTGACGGAGCGTTATGCCGAGATCAGAGACGGCCTGGTGCAGGGAGAGAAGGTCTTCCTGGCCCCTCCGCGTGAGATGGAGGAGACCACCGAACAGCAGGCCGCCGACGAGGAGGCAGCCGAGGAGGCCGAGCGCGAAGGCGCCGAGCAGGCGGCTCCGTCGCCGGCGCCCCAGATGGGCGGCGGCACTCCGGCGGCCCCCTCAGAGGGCGAACAGCAACAGCCGCCCCCGCAGGAATCGGATGCCGAGTCCGGCGAGGTCGACATGGACGCGCTGGTCGAGAAGATCAAGAACCTGGAGCCCTCACAGATGCGCGAGTTCTTCCAGAACCTGTCCGACGCCGAACGTCAGGCCATGCGCAACCTGACCGACGAGCAGCGCCAGGAGCTGTTCGGGCGGTTCGGGCGCGGCGGGGGCGGGCGTCCGGGCGGCGGCGAGGGCGGAGAGAACTGGCGGCAGCGACGCGGCAGCGGTCAGCAGTCCGGTCCACCTTCCGGCAACCAGCAGTAGCAAGAGGTGACCACATGCCCATCGCCGAACTGAAAGACGTGTGGAGGACCTACCGGATGGGGCACGTGCTGCTGCACGCCCTGCAGGAGGTAGACTTCGCCATCGGGGAAGGGGATATGATCGCGATCATGGGCCCCTCCGGCAGCGGCAAGTCCACCTTGCTGAACCTGCTGGGCTGCCTGGACCGACCAACGCGTGGGCAGTACCTGCTGGGCGGGGAGGACGTCTCAACCCTCAGCGACGACCAGCTCAGCGAGATTCGCGCCAATCGCATCGGCTTCATCTTCCAGTCCTACAACCTGATACCCCAGCTCAACGTGGTGCAGAACATCGAGATACCCCTCTACTACAAGGGTGTCTCGGAGGAACAGAGCTACGAACGGGCCGTATACCTGGCGCAGAAGGTCGGGCTCGGCAAGCGCCTGGGCCACCACCCCACCGAGCTGAGCGGGGGCGAGCGCCAGAGGGTCGGCGTGGCCCGCGCCCTGGCCAATCAGCCGTTGATCGTGCTGGCAGACGAGCCCACCGGCAACCTGGACACCAAGACCGGAGGCCAGATACTGAAGCTGCTCCACGAGCTGAACCGGGACGGCGTCACACTCATTGTCGTCACCCACGACCCCAACGTGGCGGCCACTACCCAGCAGACTTACCGTCTGGTGGACGGCCGCCTGGCGGCCGAGCAACCCGCGCAGGTGTAGCCCATGATTGGCTTCCAGCTAAAGCGCACCCTGAAGATCGGCATAAAGAGCCTGTGGCTGCACAAGCTGCGCAGCATGCTCACTGTGCTGGGCATCACCTTCGGCGTCTGCTCGGTGATCGCCATGCTGGCCATCGGCAGCGGCGCCAGCGAAGAGGCCCAGGAGCAGATCCGCCGGCTGGGCAGGGACAATATCATCATCCAGAGCGTCAAACCCCCGCAGAGCCAGGAGGCCACCCAGAGCCGCAGCCGACTGATCCAGTACGGCCTGACCCGCAGGGATTACAGCCTGATCGAGGGCACCGTGCCGGGGATCAAGAAGGCCGTGCCGGCCCGCCGCGTGCGGGGAACGGTCACCCATCGTGATCGGCGCCTGGACACCGCCGTGGTCGGCACGCTGCCCGAATACCGGGCAGTCACCAACATGACCATCCTCCGCGGCCGTTTCCTGACCACGGCCGACATGATAGGCCAGAAAGCCATCTGCGTGCTGGGCCGTGGAGCGGCGGAGAAGCTGTTTCCCCTGGGGGATGCGGTCGGCTCCATCGTACGGCGAGAAGCGCTCCGCTTCCGAGTCGTCGGCATCGTCACCAGCCTGCCGCGCGGGGAGTTCGGCGGCAAGCAGCTTCAGGGCGACCCCAACGACGAGCTGTACATCCCCCTGACCACGATGCAGAACTACTTCGGCGACAATAACGTCTACCGCAGCTCCGGCACCATGTCCGCTGAGCGGGTGGAGCTGCACGAGATCATCCTCGAAGTGGTCGGCCCGGACTCGGTGCGCCCCGTCGAACATGTCGTTCGCCATATCCTGGAGACCAACCACGAGGAGGACGACTACCAGCTCATCGTCCCGCTGCACCTGCTGGTGCAGGCCCGCCGCACGAAGTTCATCTTCAGCGTGGTGCTCGGCTCGATCGCCGCCATCAGCCTGCTGGTCGGCGGCATCGGCATCATGAACATCACGCTGGCCACCGTTATGGAGCGCACGCGCGAGATCGGCATCCGCCGCGCCATGGGGGCCAAGAGGCGGCATATCGTCTTCCAGTTCCTCACCGAGACCTGCCTGCTGGCGTTTTTCGGCGGCGGCATGGGAATCCTGCTGGGGGTGGTGGGGCCCTACGTCGTGGAGCACTTCACCGACATGCCCACGGTCATCACCGCCTGGTCGCTCATACTCGCCTTCGGCATCAGCGCCGCCGTGGGCGTCATCTTCGGCATCTACCCCGCCTACCGCGCCGCCACCATGGACCCCATCCAGGCCCTGCGCCACGAGTGAGCTGCTTGCCGTGAGCCCTGCCGTTAGCACATAATGTCCTTTGTGCTCTGGGCTTATCGGCGTTCATCTGCGTTCATCTGCGGTTCCTTCCGTTTCTTGGTGCGCACGGGGATTTTCCGGTGATCCGCAAGGTTCGTCTGGCAGCGTGCATCGCCGCGCTTCTGCTGCTCCAACTCAGCGTGGCGCCGCGGTTCAGTTACCGGTTCCTGCGCCCGGACCTGCTGCTGCTGGCGGCGGCGTTCGTTGCCCTGGAGGCGGACTTCGCGGGCGCAGTGTGGGCGGCGTTCGCGCTGGGACTGCTGCGGGACTTCGCCTCGGTCGGCCCGCTCGGCGCCGGTCCGCTGCTGATGGTGCCCGCCGCCGCCGGACTCAACGCGCTCAAAGAACAGTTGCTGCGCGACAGCGCCTGGACGGACCTCACCCTCACGGCCGCCTACGTGGCTGTCGTAGGGCTGGCCTACGCCACCGGCACCGCCCTGCTCACCCCCGGCCGTCTCTCGGACCTGATCCCCGCCGCCCTGGGCCAGACAGCCTTCACCACCGCCCTCGCCCCCCTGCTTTTCCCCCTGCTGGACAAGTCAGGCATCGTCCACCCCGAACCCAGCCCTTGAGCCGCTGCTGCGTCGGCAAGCCCCTTCAGTAGATCCGAGGCTTCGAGTCCAAAGCGTGCCCCCCGTGCTGAGCGCTCCGAGCCAGCCTGATGCCTCCCTCTCCACTCAAAAGCGTGCTGTGGACCACGGAGTCACGGAGGACACGGAGAACGGCAACCATCACACCGAATGTCCCCTTGTCCTATGCCTATCTCTGTGTCCTCCGTGTCTCCGTGGTGGTGAGAACTCGAGCGCATGGGCATGGCCGGCTACTCCTCGGCGAAGTGCTCGACGACGGCGCGGGCGAGGGTTTCGCTTATGCCCTGGACCTGTTTCAGCTCGGCGACTGTGGCGCGCTTGACTTTGTTCAGGCCGCCGAAGTGGTCCATCAGGCGGCGGGCTTTCACCTTGCCTATGCCGGGAACGTCCAGCAGCGGCGAGCGCATGGACGCTTTCCTGCGCAGGCGGCGGTGGTAGTTGACGGCGAAGCGGTGGGCCTCGTCACGCACGCGCGTCAGCAGGCGGAAGCCGTAGCTGTCCTCGGGGACTGCGACCGGCTCGGGCCGGCCGGGCAGGTAGACGCGCTCGGCCTTCACCTGGCGCCCGCCGGCGACCCGCGCCTTGGCCAGCGCGGCCACGTCCGGTGAGTCCACCTCCAGCTCCTCCAGCACCTTCACGGCCACGCCGAGCTGCCCCTTGCCCCCGTCCACCAGCACCAGCTCCGGCGGTTCGCCCTGGCCCTCTGCCAGCTTGCTGTAGCGGCGGCGCAGGACCTGCTCCATCATGGCGAAGTCGTCCTGCCCCTCGATGTCGCGGATGCGGTAGTGGCGGTAGCTGGACTTGTCCGGCTCGCCGTCGCGGAAGACCACCATCGAACCGACCGCCTCCCGGCCCTGGGTGGTGGAGATGTCGAAGCACTCGATGTTGTGCGGCTCCTCGCTGAGGTCGAGGATGCGCTGGAGTGATTCGCGCTCAAGCCGTCGGCGCTCCTGCCCGGCGGTGGCGGCGCGTTCGGCCTGGCGGGCGTTGCGGTTGGCCATCTCAACCAGCCGGCGCTTGGCCCCCCGCTGCGGGCGGCGGACCGTGACGCGGCGGCCCTTCTTCTCGCTGAGCCACTCCTCCAGCAGCCCCGCGTCCTCGACTTCGACCGGCAGCAGCACCTCCTCGGGCACGAAGCGGTTGGCGCGGTAGAACTGCGTCAGAAACGAGCCGAAGATGGCCTCCTCGCTGTCCAGCTCCGCCGGGAACCGATAGGAGGCCACGTCGCGCACGTTGCCCTCGCGGACGAACAGGACGGCGACCGACACGTAGCGGTCCAGCGTGCAGAGGCCGAACACGTCGCGGTCAACGTCGGCCGCGCTGTCGGCCACGTGCTGAGCCTCCAGCGTGGTCTGGACGGCCTGGATGCGGTCGCGGACGCGGGCGGCGCGTTCGTAGTCGAGTTCCTCGGCGGCCCGCTGCATCTCGTCCCGCAGCCGGTCGAGCAACTCGTCCGCGTTGCCGCGCAGGAACATCTTCACCTGCTCGACCAGTCCGTCGTATTCCTCCCGGCTGACCTCCGAGCAGCACGGGGCGGCGCACTTGCCCATTTCGCCGTAGATGCACGGGCGTCGGCGCTCGCGGCATTCCCGGATGCTGCAGCGACGCAGGGGGAATACGTCCTGGAGCACGCGCAGCGTCCCTCGCGCCGCCCGCGCGCTGGCGTAGGGGCCGAAATACAGCGCGTCGCGATCCTCCAGCCGGCGGGTGACTATGGGGCGGGGCCAGGGCTCGGAGGTGTCCAGCTTGATACTGACGAAGCTCTTGTCGTCGCGGAAGTTGACGTTGTAGCGCGGGCGGAACTGCTTGATGAAGTTACTCTCCAGCAGCAGCGCCTCCTTCTCGGAGGCGGTCACCACCACGTCCACGTCTTCGACCTGGCCGATGCGT
>JAWOCH010000066.1:0-26739 GCA_046483865.1 Candidatus Brocadiia bacterium
GGTTGCCCACGGCGCTGTGGACGGCCAGAATCTCGAAGGCAGCCACCCGGCCCTTCACCTTGCGCCGGCAGAGCTGCTGGCTGATGACGGCCTTCAGCGTGTTGGCAAGCATGATGCGGATACGCGGCTGGCGGTCCGGCGGGAACTGGCCGATGATACGGTCAACCGTGCTGGATGCAGTGGTCGTGTGCACTGTGGACAGCACCAGGTGGCCGGTCTCCGCCGCGCTGATGGCCAGGGCCGCCGTCTCCAGGTCGCGCATTTCGCCCACCAGAATAATGTCCGGATCCTCCCGGAAAGACTCGCGCAGGGCCCGCTTGAAGCTCTCTGTATGGGTGCCCACCTCCCGGTGAGTGAAGATGCAGTTCACGTTCTCATGCACGAACTCCACCGGGTCCTCAATGGTGACCACGTGGTCGGTGCGGTGCTGGTTGGCGTAGTGCAGCAGGGCGGCCAGCGTGGTGGTCTTGCCGCAGCCGGTCGGGCCGGTGCACAGGATGATGCCCTTCGGCAGCATGACCAGGTCGATGATCTTCTGGGGCAGCCCCAGGTCCTCAACGGTCATGATGTCGAACGGGATAACCCGCATCGCCATGCCCGGGCCCTTCAGGTCCAGATAGACGTTGGTGCGGAAGCGGGCCAGATTGGCGATCTCGTAGGTGAAGTCCGTGTCGTGGACCACCTCGAACTCCCGCTGGTTGCGTTTGGGCATGACTTCATAGATCAGCGAGCTGACCTGGTCCTTGGACATGGGAGGCAGCTTCATCTTCTGCAGCTCGCCATCTATGCGGACGATAGGCGGGGAGTCGGTGACGATGTGAAGGTCCGAGCCCCTCTCCTTGACGAGGAACTTCAGAAACTTGTCCACCTGTGCCATGGGAACTGCCTCCGGTTCAGTGTCGCGTTCGTGAAAGCTTCAGCACTTCATCTTAGCGCCGGGGCCTGGGAGCGTCAAGCCACGTTGCACTCGAACAGGGCCGTGCAGAAGTCGCTGGCGCTCGGCACGGGTCCGGCGCGGCAGACGTGAAACGTGTAGCCCGGCCCTGCGACTCCGCTCAGGGCCTTGAGCCCGCCGAAAGGCCGCCCTCGGCTGGGGGCAAAGAAACGTTCACGGCCGAGGGCGGCCGTGCTACATGGTCTCAACGCCCCTCTGGACCGTGAAGCTATGCAGTTTGAGGGAAGTGCGTTCCGCGTGCCGAACGCCGCGCCTGCCGTGAGTCTGGGCACCCGTCCCGCCGCCTAACCGTGACCGCCGTCAGAAACGGCAGAACACCTATCACGAATCGCTTAGCAGTTCAGATCGCTCCACTCAGACAGTGGGCCCTGGCACTCCAGCACTGCCTCCAGCCGGCGCAGCGTGCGTTCCGTGGCGCCTCTGCTTTGCAGGACGACCGACCTGGCCGCGCTGCCCAGCCGTGCCGCCTGTCCCGGCCGGCTGAGCAGACGGTCCACTTCACGGACGATGTCCGCCCGGTCCCTCACGACGATCGCCGCATCGCCCTCGAGCAGGAGCTGCATCTCGGGACGGAAGTTGCCGGTGTGTGGACCGGTCAGGATGGGTTTGCCCAGGGCTGCCGGCTCTATCACGTTTTGCCCGCCGCCCGGTGCCAGCAGGCTTCGTCCCACGAACACACACGTCGCCAGGGCGTAGCAGGCCACCAGCTCGCCGATGGTGTCCAGCAGCAGGACGGCCTCCGACCCCGGCCGACGGGCCCCGTCCAGCTCCGTGCGGCGGGCTACTTCGAAGCCCCTGGCCTCCAGGGCCGCCTGGACCTGGCGGGCCCGCTCGACGTGCCGCGGAGCGATGATCAAGCGCAGCCGCCGATGTCGGATCTTCAGATCGCGGTATGCAGCGGCCAGGATGGTCTCCTCGCCTCTGTGCGTGCTGCCGGCCACCAGGACCGGCGCTTCCTCGTCCAGACCGAAGGCTTCCTCGATCGCAGCCAGCTTATCCGCGTCCGGCTCTGTCTTCAGGTTGTCATACTTGAGCGAGCCGCAAGTGATGACCCGTTCCGGGGCGATGCCCGCCCGACGGAAGCGCTCCGCCTCGCGCTCGCTGCGCGCACAGCAGAGCCGCAGCGCATCCCACAGCGGGGGCCACAGCCGATGAAGTGTGTGCAGCCGGCGGGCCGAACCGGCGTTGATCCGCCCGCTGACTATGGCCACCGGTATGCCGCTCTGCCGACAGACCTCCAGCAGGTTCGGCCACACCTCCAGCTCCACCAGCACCAGCGCGCTGGGGGCTACACGCCGCATGGCCCGTCGCACGCAGAAGGACAGGTCCAGCGGCATGTAGAACACAGTGCAGTCGTCGCACAGCTCCCGCAGGCGTTGGGCGCCGGTGTTGGTGTTGGTCGAGAAGACGATGTCCCACTTGGGATGGCGGCGGCGGAACCGGGCCACCAGCCGGCGAGGAATGGATGCTTCACCCACGCTGGCGCAATGGACCCACAGCCGGGGCCGGTCGGGATCACCAGGGGGCGCGCCGCCCAGCCGTTGCAGGATGCCGGCCCGGTAGCGCTCTGCCTGGGGGAGCTTCCACAACCAGTAGGGCAGCAGCGCCAGAGCGGCCAGCAGGTAGATTGCGTCCAGCACCCAACTCACAGGCGTCTCCAGCGAGGCCGCAGCAGGGGCATCAGCATAACTGCACCTGCCCATCGCCTTCAACGGACAGCGCCGGGAAGTAAAAACCGGAAAACAGGGTTGACGCCACGAAAGCAGCCTGTTCAATATTCGCTTGAAGGCGACAGTTCCGGCTGCGTCAGGATGGGGCAGGCCGCGCGCGCAGGCGCAGACGTATGGCGGCGACGCCTGAGTGCGTTGCCGGTCGGCGCTGCCGGGACGGGCAGCTCGCGGTTATGCAGTGGGGGTCGTACAGCGGGCTCCGCCCTCCGGCCGTGTGCGCCGGGCGGCAAAGCCGCGCGCGTATGGCGCAGACGGCCGCTCAAAGTCCGGGGGCCGCAGGGGAGCATTGGCCTCCGCGCACCATCTATGGAACTATGGGAGGAGCGGTCTATGAGCACGTCAGATGCGTCACCTTCGGGGCAGTGAGACCTGTCGTGTTCGCCCCGGGGCAGTGTGCCGGCAGGAGGCATGCGCTTCGGCGTGCACCAAACCGCTACAAAAGCTACCATGGCCGTCAATGACGCCGCAGTACAATCCGAGGCGAGCACGCCGGCATTTGTCCACGTCCCCGTGGTGGGCCACGTCATGGCGGACGTTCTGTGTCCCGGTCGCACGTGGGGGCAGGCGCACTTCGAGCTGGCCAGGCATGGTCTGCGCATGCTGACCATCAGGGAGTTCGTGCAGGCTGTGCGTTACCTGCGCCGCCGGCGTCCACCCTACAGCAGCGTTCAGCGGCTGCTGGACCTGATCTTCGGGGAGGGGCACCAGATAGGCATCTTCCTCGATGGCAGGTTCCGCCGGGAAGTCGAGGACACATACATCCTGTTCGAGCACCGGCCCAGCGGCCAATCGGTGACGCCGGGGCGCAAGGAACTGCTGCAGAACTGCTTGAAGCGCAACTGCCACGGAGCGGACCTGTTCGGCGCCGTCAACGCGCAGGGATTGCCCATGGACGTGTGCGCCGAGGGGTTCGATTACTGCTTCCCCGAGGCACGCGAGGGCGAGGACACCGTGGCTGCCTATGTGGTCACCAAGCCGGGCGTAACCCATTTCCGGGGGCTGTATTGCGGCCTGCGGCTGCGCTGTGCGCACGACCGCTTCGGCACACTTGCCCGGCGGGACGAGGCGGCGCAGATGCCGGAACCCGACACCGTCGCGGCGGAGTGATACGAACCAGGCGGAGGCGCAGTCGCCGAAGGTGCGGTCCGGGGGGCACTCAAGTATTGACAACAGGCCCGTCAGACGGTAGAGTGCGCCATAGAGGGCTTGTGACCAGTCTGCTTCCCTTACACTTTACGCCCCCCGTGGCGGAGGCGGCGCAGTCGGGGAGAGCACGACGGGTTGGCAGCCCGTGGGCGTTTGATGCGTCTTGTCTGCCCGAAAGGTCGGCGGGATGGTTACGCCACAGGAAACGCGGTTTGTCAAGCTGGCCGTCGGCACCAGTGCGCTGACGCCGGACCAGGTTCGCTCCTGCATGCAGTTGCAGCAGTCGAAGCGGGGAGACGGATCGCACCTGTCCCTGTGGGACTGCGCGGTGGTCAGTAACATGCTGGACCAGGGCACGGCGGAGCAACTGGTCGAGCGTGCCGGCGACCTGCCGACCGAGTCTCTGGGTGAGTTCCGGCTGGTGCAGAAGCTCGGCGAAGGTGGCATGGGCAGCGTGTACCTGGCCCGGGACCCTGAGGACCAGCGGGTGGCTGTGAAGATACTGGCCCCTCATCTGGCGAAGCGCCGCACCTTCCTGACCCGGTTCTTCCGCGAGGGCCAGGCCAGCATTGATCTGCGGCACGAGAACATCGTCTCCGGCCTGGCCATCGGCGAGCAGGAGGGGCTCTACTACTTCGCCATGGAATACGTGGCCGGCAAGCCCCTTGCCCGACTGATAGGTGAACTGGGGCCCATACCCCACCAGAAGGCGTCCGCCATCGCTCTGCAGATCACCGAAGCGCTCGTCTGCGCCCACTCCCACGGGATCATCCACCGCGACATCAAGCCCGAGAACATCATGGTCAACACCGCGGGCGTCGCCAAGCTGATGGACCTGGGCCTGGCCCAGCAGCGGGAGCAGGACCTGACCGTGCTGACCCGCACCGGTGCCGCCATGGGCACGCCAGACTACATGGCGCCCGAGCAGATCCTCAACGCGAAAGAAGCCGACGAGCGCAGCGATATCTACTCGCTCGGAGCCACCTGGTACCACATGGTCACCGGCAGCGTGCCGTTCGAGGGGAACGGCCATCACGAAGTCTGCATGAAGCACATCAAGGAACCGCTCACTCCCGTGCGGCGTCGGCGCGAGGACGTGCCCCGGGCGGTCTGCCGCATAATCGAGCAGATGATGGCCAAAAAGCCCGAGGACCGCATCCAGAGCGCAGAGGAGCTGCGCACGCTCATTCGCAAGCACGCCGGCACTCGGGACGTGCGCAAGGAGCTGGGGCTGCGAGCCGAGCCCGAACGGGAGAAGCTGTGGGAGGTGAAGTTGTCGGTGCGGGGCAGGACGGAACGACGGCGGCTGTCCACCTCCGAAGTCAAAGAAGCCATCCGCCGGGGCCGCCTGACGGATCGCACGCCCACCCGCCCGTCAGCTGCCCACGCGCGCTACCAGCCGCTGGCTTCCTATCCCGAGCTGGTCCGGGGTTCGCCCATCCGCAGGGCACCCACCTTGACGCCGGGGGATGGACCGGCTCGTCCATCGAGTTCCAAGCTGGAGCACCTGCTGACGCATTACGACGAGGAGTCCCGCGCATACAGGAGGGGCAGAAAGCTGCGCCGTCTCTATGGCGTGCTGATCCGCGTGGCGGTGGCGCTCGTGGCGGCCGGGCTGATATGGCTGTTCCGGGAACGCGTTCTGGCGCTGCTGGTCCGAGGCTACGACTTCCTGATGGGCGGTTCCTGAGGCACCTGCCCGGACCTATCCCCCCTCGCCGTTGATGTTCTGCTCGCCATCGCCGGTCTTCCTTTGTCGTGGTGCCCTGGTGACGGCGTGGCGGATGTGGATGGACACGGCGATCAGCAGGATGAGACCCACGAAGACCATCGGCAGGGCAGGGCCGATGCGTCGGAGGAAGTGGTCAACCCGGTCGAGCACCAGGCCCCAGCAGATGGTGGCAATGCTCGTACCGACAAGCACCACCCCGAGGTTCACCCACATGCGCAGGCCGATGAGGAAGCCGATGATCGAGCCTACCAGCGGGCCGGTCATCCAGAAGGGGAACCACACGAACAGCAGCAGGCCCGGCACCCCCCACTTCATCACGGTGGCCTGGCGGGCCTCCGCCACACGCCGCGCCCGCGCCAGCGTGTCCTCCAGCGGCTTGATCACTATCAGCTTCTCGTAGGAGAACACGAACAGCGGGTAGAACAGCATGACCATGAACGCCTCGATGGCGATGTTGGCCACCACGACCAGCCAGAAATCCAGTTCCTCCTTGTAGCCGTAGCTCAGCCCCGCCGCGCGTCCGCCGAACACGTGCGTGACCGTCATCTGCCACAGGCTGTGGAACAGCCTGGCCGACCAGATGCGGGTCAGCCCAATCATGGCCAGGTAGGCCACCAGGAGGCCGAAGCCTGCCAGCAGCGGGCCGCTCTCCGGTCGGCTCATGATCCGGCGGAACGGGCCCGGCTCCTCGCCTGATTGCTGCTCCAGGACTGTTTCGTCGCTCATGGGATTGCCCTTGCGTGACCAATCCCATTCTTCGACTTGCGCGGCCGTTTGTCAATGATGCGGGCGATGCTACGCCGTGTCCTCGCCGAGTGCCCGGCTCAGCCGTTCGTAGACCTCGGGCGTGTTGCCGTCGCGCTCGACCAGTTCGGCCAGGGCGTCCCGGTCGGCCCGTTCCAGCAGGGCCCACATGCGCTGGAGCATACGCACATTGCCGGTGAACAGCTCGACGGGGCCCACGTGTTTCGGCCTGATGTCCGCCCCCAGCCAGCCGTCGTAGCCGAGCCGGTCCAGCGTGTGGAGCAGCTCCACCCAGTGCCACAGGTGCACCGAGCCGCTGATCATGTCCCAGTCTCCGCCCTCGCCGGTGTTGTCGTTGGTGTGGATGTAGAACAGCCGACCGGCCGACGCCAGGAGCGCGGCGGATTCAGCGGGCGATTCCCCGGCGGCGAAGGAATGACCTATGTCCAGGTTGGCGCCCACGTTGTCGCAACCCGACTCCGCGCACGCGTGCAGCACTTTGCCCACGTTGCTCAGCAGGATGCGGGCGTGTGGCTCGGTGGGCTGAAACTCCAGGCAGAAGCGGACCTCAGGGCGGTGTTCGGCCACCTGGCGCACGGTCTCGACCAGGCGCTGCCACGCCCCGGCGTATTCGGTCTGGAAGGGATAGTCGTAGCCGTCCGCCAGCGGGCAGGTGGTCACCAGGTCGCATCCGAGGCGCGCGGCGATGTCCTTGCCCGCCCGCAGGCGCCTGACCGCTTCGCCCCGCGCTTCGTCGCTGCGTGCGGAGAGCGCGCCGTGGCGGAAGTGCTTCGCGTCCTTGGTGTCCACATTCACCGCCGAGAGGGCCAGGCCGTGTTCGGCCAGCAGGCCTTCCACTGCGTCGACATCGGCGAAGTCCGCCGGATAGCGCAGTTCGACGCCGTCCAGGTCGGGCACCTGCGCCACCAGGGCCAGTTTCTCCTCCAGGTCACGGTCCGGCTGGTAGCGGGTGAACTTGTCGCGCTGCCCGCCGAAGAACGCCCCGTTTGCGCTCAGTCGCCATCTCATGATTGCTCCCTTCGTTGCCTGTTTCTGCACTGCCCGGTAGGTCCGGCGTCCTCGCCGGACCTGGGCCGCCGTACGGCGCCCGACGCCGCGCCTACCCGACAAAGGGCCCCGGGTGAGGGAAAGGGCGATTCTGTCAGGCCGGTGGGAGTGTGTCAACCAAAGGGGCCGCAGTGGAAACCTTGGGGCCTTCTCGCATAACATCGCTCTGGACACGACCACAGCGGAGGCCTGCCGATGGCGCAGATGTCAGACGACCAGATGGTGGCCCGGGCGCGGGAAGTCATCCGCCGGGAAGCGGCGGCGGTTGGCGCACTGGCCGAGCAACTCGACGAGCGGCTGGCCCAGGTCGCGGCGACATTGCTGAACTGCCAGGGCCACATCCTGGTGACCGGCGCGGGCACCTCCCACGCCGTCGCGTTGCGGCTGGCCCATCTGCTGGCCTGCGTCGGCGTGCCGGCCCTCTACGTCAGCGCCGCCGACGGGCTGCACGGGGGCAGCGGCGCCGTCAGGGAAGGCGACGTGCTCTACGCCATCTCCAAGGGCGGCCACAGCGCCGAGGTGAACGGGTTCGCCGAGATAGCCAGACAGCGCGGCGCCACCCTCGTCGCCCAGACCGAAGAGCCCGACTCGCCGCTGGGTCGGTTGAGCGATGTCGTCCACTGTGTTCGCGCGCCGGAGGACGTGGACCCCTACGGCATGGTGGCCACGGGCAGTTCCCTGGTCAACGCCGCCGCGGGGGACGCGCTCTGTGTGCTGCTGCTGGAGCTGACCGGCTACAGCCGCGAAGAGTTCGGCCAAACGCACCCCGGCGGCGCCGTGGGACGGCGGCTTGAGCAGAAGGGCTGACCAGTAGTCAGGGAGGCGGACAGATGGCTTTAATCGGCCTCGATGTCGGCACCACCGGGTGCAAGGCCATTGTCTTCGGCGAACAGGGGCAGAATCTGGGCCAGGCGGCGAGGGAGTACTCCGTCCGCACGCCCCGTGCGGACCGGGCCGAGCAGGACGCCGAGCGGGTCTGGCGCCTGGCGGCTGAAAGCCTGAGAGCAGCCGTGGCGGCGGCGGACGACGCGCAACCCGTCGCGCTGGCGCTGAGCTGTCAGGGGGAGGCCGTGATTCCCGTGGACAAGAGCGGCCGCGCGCTGCGCGACGCCATCCTGGGCATGGACACGCGCACCGGCGCGCAGAACGCATGGCTCAGGGAACGGTTTGGGGCGGAGGAGCTGTTCGCCCGCACCGGCATGCCCGTCCACACGGTCAACACGCTGCCCAAGCTGCTCTGGCTGAAGGAGAACGAGCCGGACCTCTGGCGGAGGGCCGACCGGTTCCTGCTCTACGAGGATTTCTTCCTAAACCGGCTCGGGGGACGCCCGGTCATCAGCCACTGCCTGGCCTCGCGCACGCAGATGTACGACCTGCGCCATGGTGAGTGGGCCGGAGACATCCTGGACGAATGCGGCATAGAGCCGCGGCGGCTGGCAGCGCTGCCGGAACCCGGCCAGACACTCATCGGCGAGCTGCGCCCACAGGCCGCCGCAGAACTGGGACTTCCGGAGGGCCTTCTGCTGGCCTGTGGTGGGCACGACCAGGCCTGCGCGGCTCTCGGCAGCGGGACGGTGCGCGCCGGGCGGGCGTCCGTCTCGACCGGCACGGCGGAGGTGGTGGAAGTGGCGCTGGAGGAGCCGACGCTGGCCGACGTGCTGCGCGAGGGCGGCATCTCGGTCTATCGGCACGTTGTGCCCGGCCTCTACGTGGCCATGACTCTGAACCAGAGCGGCGGGCTGGTGCTGCGGTGGTTCCGCGACGAGTTGTGCGAGGCGCAGATGCGATGGGCCGCAGAGCAGGGCGCCGATCCTTACGACCTGATCCTCCAGGGAGCACCGGCCGAACCCACAGACCTGATGGTCCTGCCGCACTTCAGCGGCAGCGGCACCCCGCACCTGGACACGCGCTCGCGGGGTGCCGTCCTGGGGCTGAGTTTCGCCACCGATCGGGGGACTATCGCCAGGGCTATCCTGGAGGGGTTGACCTTCGAGCTGCGGCTCAACCTGGAACTGCTGCGGGAGGGCGGCGCCGAGATCGAGGCCCTGGCCGCAGTGGGCGGCGGCGCAAAGAGCGATCTGTGGCTGCAACTGAAGGCGGACGTCTGCCGGCTGCCCATCCACGTGCCGCAGGTCACCGAAGCTGCCTGCCTGGGCGCTGCGCTGGCCGCGGGGGTGGCCGCCGGCGTGTATGCGGACTTCGCCTCGGCTGTGGAAGCGGCGGTCCGGCAGGGACGGACCTTTGAGCCGCGCTGCGACGTGGCCGATCGCTACGACACGCGCTTCGCGCTCTACCGGCAGCTCTACCCCACGCTCGCGCCGCTGCAACGGCAGATGTGACCGGGCTAAACGGGCTGTTGGGAAATGGAGTTCTCCAGCTTGCGGGACAGAATCCGGCCTCAGAAGCCGTTTCGTATGTAGCACAGGCGCCCCCGCCTGTGGCTCCTCAGCCGAGGGCGGCTGAGCCACATTTCCCAACAGGCCGTCAGCCCTCGTGCGTCCACGGGAACAGCCGCACGCCGAGAGCGAAACAGACGATAGCTACCGCCAGCAGTATGCCGCAGGGCTTGAGCATCTCGGCCAGCGAGAACTCCCGCCAGATGGCGCCTTCCAGCGCGAGCATGCCCCACTTCAGCGGGCTGAAGGTGCTGATGGCCCGCAACCAGCCGGGCATCGCCATCAGCGGCACCATGCCGCCGCCCGCCAGGGCCATGATCATGAAGATGGGCCAGGCGAAGGCGTTGGCCGACGCCTCGGTGCGCCCCAGAACGGAGACCACCATCATGATGCCCACGAAGCAGACGGCCGTTGACCCCACCGCCAGTGCCAGCATGGCGTAGGAGCCCGGCCGGACACCGAAAGCGAACCTCCCGAAGGCGAATATGACCGCCGCCACCGCGCACATGCTCGCGAAGCAGGCCAACGCCTTGCCGGCCAGGATGTGCGCGCGTCCCAGCGGGGCGGCCTGCAGGCGGCGCAGGGTACCTTTGCTCCGTTCGATAACCAGGGAGATTCCGAACACCGCCGCGCAGCAGATGAACCCCCAGGCTGCCCCCTGGGGCATGGTCAGCTCATAGGAGGAGCGGGGCCGTTGTTCCTGGCGGCGGGCCACGTCGGTCTGCTCGAAATCGAACGGCACCCACTCGCGGGAGCCGCCTTCCCCCGGTTGCGGCATGTGATCAGCCATCTTTTCGGCGCTCCGAAGGAACTGCAGGAGCGTCGAGCGCATCGGCTCCGGCACGTCGTCGCCGGCTTCCACCTCTCGGCGGGCCTTCCCCATCTCGGCGCGCACGTAATCAGGATCGGTGAAATACCTCTCGTAGGAAGAGAACATCTGCCGCATCACCACGCTCTTGAGCAGGCCGGCGGTGGCCTTGCGCGAGGGGTCTATGCCCAGCTCGACGCGCGCCGGGCCGCCCCAGAAGCTCTGCTCCCGGGCCCGGCCGAACCCCGGCGGCAAAACGATATACGCCCCCAACTCGCCGCGTCGCACCTTCTCGGTGGCCTGCTGCCGTTCCGTTTCGACTACCTCCAGTTCCTCCCGCTCGTCCAACTCCCGGATGAACTCACGCGACTGCGCCGTGCCGTCCTCGTCCACCACGGCCACCCGCATCTTCCACTCCCCCGGGCCGCCCACGGAGAAGATGGTCCCGAACAGCAGCGCAACCATCACCGGCCAGCCGAACGCGAAGAAAGCCGCCGCTTTGTCGCACAGGATCAGCCGGATGTCTTTGAGTGCAATGTGCCAGATCGCTCTCATCAGTCCCTCAGATGGCGTCCCGTCAGGGCCAGGAAGACCGACTCCAGGTCGGGGCGCTCAACACTGAAGCGCACCAGCTCGCCCTCCGCGTCCAGCCGGCGGATCTCCGTCAATGGCTCGTTCGTGTCCACCCTCACCTCCCTGTCTGCAAACACCGCGTGGACCACACTGGTGCCGCCGTGCTCAGCTATAAGATTCTCCACTGTGTCGAGCGCCAGCAGGCGACCGGAGTCCAGGATGGCCACCCGGTCGCACAGGCGTTGGGCCTCCTCCATGTAGTGGGTGCAGTAGACGATGGTCTTGCCGGTCTGAGTCAGGTCGCGTATGCGTTCCAGGATGGCGTTGCGCGACTGGGGGTCCACCCCGACGGTCGGCTCGTCCAGCAGCAGCAGTTCGGGTTCGTGCACCAGCGCGGCGGCCAGGTTCAGCCGCCGCTTCATGCCCCCGCTGTAGGTGGCCGCCCGGTCGCCGGCGCGCTCGGTGAGGCCGACCAGCTCCAGCGCCTCCGCCACCCGCCGGGCGAGATGTCGTCCTGAGAGCCCGTAGAGGTGCCCGAAGAAACGCAGATTCGCCTCGCCGGACATCTCCTCGTAGAGGGCCAGTTGCTGAGGAGCGACGCCCATGCGCCCCCGCACGGCCCGCCGGGTTGGTGCGTCCCCCCCCGTCCAGCTCTATGCTGCCGCGGTCCGGCGACAGAAGACCGAGCGCGAGGTTGACCGTGGTGGTCTTGCCGGCGCCGTTCGGGCCGAGCAGGCCCAGCACTTCCCCCCGGCGCACCTCCAGGCTGAGTTCCTCCAGCGCAACCGTGTCGCCGAACGTCTTACGCACCTGTCGGAAGCGCAGCATGAGAGCGGGGTCACCGGCCGTCATCCACCCTCCTCCTCGGCCTGGGCTTCCTGCTCCGCGCCCGTGGGGAAGAGGCTGCGTGCCTCATACGTGTATCCGTCCTCCAGCAGGCGGATCTTCACCTCCAGCCCGAGCTGCCTCGCCCACTCCGGTTCGCGGGGCTCGTAGAGCAGGGAGACGCGCCGGCCGGCCTTCTCGACCGTCACCCGGCCGGCCATGACCTTCTCCGCGTCCGGCAGGCCGACGCGCCACGTCGAACGCCACTGTCCGTCCTCAGCACTTGCCAGGTCGGGAAGGGGAGGGGAGAAGCTGACGGTCATCTCATGTCTTCCCGCGAGGGCCTTCACCGATTCGATGGCGCCTGCCTTGCCGCGCGCCGACGTGCGCAACGCAACGTCCGCCGCCTCGTGTATGATGTCGCCCGACCCGTCGCCGGCGGGGCGGCTCTGCCAGGGCAGATCGAGCATCGGAAACTCTTCGTCGGCGGACTCGGCGGTCCGGAAACCGGTCGCCGGCAGATAGCCCACGTTTGCCCCCGTGGTATAGACCCCCCGGTAGCCGTAGAAGAAGGGCGGGAAGCTGATCTCGTCCCAGGGCTTCGCCTCGCAGGTCCGCTTCCCGAGCCGCAAGCTGGTGGCGCGGGCGGAGACGGCGCAACGGGGCAGGTGCAAGACCAGCAGACCGCCGCGCAGGTTGTGCGCCGACTCAGCCACGTTGATCAGCCCCTGCCCGCGCTTCTCGGAAGGCTGGCCCTGGGAGGTGAACTCCCATCGGAGGGGGCCCTCCTGCGCCTCCAGCTCTATGCGGAATTCGGGCTTCGAGCCCTCCGGCGACATGCTGAGTCGGATGTCAGCGACCCGCGTCCGGCTGTCGGATTCCGGGTTGGCAATCTGCCGTGCCCACTCGGCGCTGTTGGTGTAGCCCACCTGCGGCTTGCTGCCCTCCCGCGCCCGGCGCTCGGTCATCAGCACCCAGACGAGCGGCTCCTCGTCGGGTCGGGGCTCGATGAATGCCTCCGCCATCTCGTAGCGAGGATGCTCCGGCAGCCACTGAAGGAGATGGTGGTCCCAGCGGGTGTAGTGCGCCAGCAGCGGCAGTACGGGCGCCGGTTCGGCCGCCGCCGAGACGGACGCCGCTGTAAGCAACACTACCAGCGCGCTCACCATCATCGAGCGCTTCATCGTGTGCCCCTTCCAGCAGTAGACTGTCAGGACAGCTCCTCGACGACTTTGGCCAGCCGATCCAGGTCGCGGGCGTCGGCTATGCCCTCGGCCCGGCCCTCGTGTACGCCGGCGTTGACCATGGCGGCGCGGGCTTTCCTCCACAGGCGGGTGGCCTCTGCGTCGTCCTCGCACAGATACAGCTCGCTGACCAGTTCGGCCAGCTTCTGGTAGGCCACCTTGTCCTTGTTCTCGTAGTGGCGCCGCACGATGCCCTCCTGGTGCGGCGTCAGCCACTGGTGTTTGGCCACGGCTCCCTCCTTCCACTCAAAGCTCAGGCAGCGGGAACTCGTCCCCCGTGTCGCTCACCCACGCGGCCAGCCGGTCCTGGAGGCGCCGCTGATCGGAACGAAAGCGCGTGTTGTGGGCCAGGTTGGCCTGCTCGTAGGGGTCCTCGTTCAGGTTGAACATCAGCCACGGCTGCCCCTCGAGGCACACGTACTTCCACCCGTCCGTGGTCACGATTCCGCGCCAGGGCCTGTCCACGCTATCGCCGTGGCCGGTTGGGATCACGGACTGAAGATAGGCGGAATCCGGCACCTCGTCGGTCGGCCGGTTCCGGCGGTAGAGCCCCGAGTAGTCGGTGCCCGCCATGGCTTCGGGCGCCTCGATGCCGCACAGGCCGAGGGTGGTGGGGGCGACGTCCACGTGGTTGATGGGCGCGGCGGGGCTGCCGTGGCGGTGCGTGTAGCGGCCCCGCGGGTGGTAGATGATGAACGGAACGCGGATGGCTTCCTCGTAGGGTCCGGTCTTGCGGAACTGCCCGTGGGAGCCGTGCATATCCCCGTGATCGCTGAAGAAGACGACGTAGGTTTCCTCCGCGAGGCCGTTCTCCTCCAGCGCCGCCAGGACGCGGCCCACGTTCCAGTCCAGGTTCTCGATCTGGGCGTAGTAGCCGGCCAGCTCGCGCCGCGCGCGCTGCACCACTCGGTCCACGTCCGCCACATTGGGGCGCAACTCCACCCCCGCCGGGGCGTGCAGGTCCATCCACTCGGCCGGCGCGACGTAGGGGTCGTGCGGCGGCTGCACGCTGAGCACCGCGAAGAAGGGCGTCTCGCCGCACTGCTCGAGGTACTCGATGAGCATGTCGGTCAGACAGTCGGTCTCGTAGCCGGGCAGGCGGTAGTGGAACGCGTCGTCTCCCTGCCCGCCGTGCACCCAACTGTCCCATTGGGCGTTGTTGTTATCGTAGCCGACCCACGTGTCGAACCCGCCCCGGCGCTCGGGCGGGACGATGTGCATGGCCGCCCGTCCGTCGGATTCGTGCCAGCCGTCCAGGTGCCACTTGCCGAAGTAGGCGGTTTCGTAGCCGGCCTCGCCGAATGCGTGGGCGATGGTCGGCTGCTCCGGTGGCATCCGGCACTCATGGCCGGGCACGCAGTTGTGCGGGTAGCGTCCGGTCATCAGCGAACCGCGATACGGGCAGCAGAGCGGAAAGCCAGAGACCGCGCGGCGGAACGCCATGCCTTCGGTCGCCATGCGGTCCAGGTTCGGCGTGCTCACGTTGGGATCGCCGGCGTAGCCGGTGGCCTGGGCCCGGTGCTGATCGCCGAAGATCCAGATGACGCTGGCTTGCTGCTCGGACTGGCTCATGGTGGGTTCCTTGCGGTCGTCAGAGGGTGCGGTTCTCCAGCAGTTGGGGCCGGGTCCAGTGGTTCAGCAGGCGGTCGTTGGTGCGCTCCATCCAGTCCACCAGCCGGTGGCGAAGCCGGGTCAGCTCGTCTGCGTGGGCCGGGTCGCGGGCCAGGTTGCGCAGCTCCCAGGGGTCGGCCTCCAGGTCGTACAGCTCATCCTCCGCCGTGGCGTTCCAGACGTACTTCCACCGCCGGTCGCGCACCATGCGCTGGCTGAACAGGCCGAACTGGTTGCCGTGGTAGGTGCTGAAGATGTCCTCCCGGCCCACATCGTCCGCCTCGCCCCGCAGCACCGCCCCCAGGCTTCGGTCGCGGAACGTCTCCGGCGCCGGCAGTCCGGCCGCCTCCATGAACGTGGCCGACAGATCCAGTGCGTTCGAGACGAAAGCGTCGCACGAGCCGGCCGGCCCGCCCGGCCAGCGGGCGATCAGCGGCACGCGCACCACGTCGTCGTACATGATGTAGTGCTTGTCGATCATCCCGTGACTGCCACACATGTCGCCGTGGTCGGCGGTGTAGATGACCAACGTCTCCTCGGCCACCTCCAGTTCTTCCAGGTGCCGCAGGACGCGGCCGATCTGATGATCCATCAGCGTGATGATGGCCAGGTAGCGGCCGACCACCGGCGCCCACTGCTGCCAGCTCCAGTCCTCGATGCCCCAGGTGCGCAGTTGCTGGGCCTGGATGTAGGGCTTGCCCTCGAATGTGTCGCCAAAGCTTCCCCAGGGCTCTATCCGCTCGGGGGGATACATCTCGGCGTACTCGCTCGGAGGCCGGCTGGGCAGGTGTGGCTCGGGCGGGTCCCAGCGCAGGAAGAACGGCTTGTCCCCGCCCGCGAACTCCTCCAGTAGCGCGATGGTCTGGTCGGCCTGCCAGGCCAGCGATGACTGCTCTGGAGCCGCGTGCGGGTCGGTCTCACCCATCCATCCCTGTTCGGACGGGATGGGCGGCAGGCCCTGTTCCTCGCGCCACGGCTTGTAGCGCCAGTTCGGCACGTAGGTGTCGAAGCCGAACTCCTCGGGCCCGCGTTCGGGGTGTCCGTGCCACTTGCCCACGTAGCCGAGCCGGTAGCCGGCGGCGCTCAGAAGTTCGCTGAAGGTGGGCAGATCGTCGCGGAAGCCGCGCGGGGATTCCGTGTCGAAGTTCGCGATCTGCATGTGCTCCGTTGGCCACTGGCCGGTGAGCATGGAGGCCCTGGTCGGCATGCACAGGGGAATGGGGCAGAAGGCGTGGGTGAAGTTGCGCCCCTCGGCGGCCAGCGCATCCAGGTTGGGTGTGCCGACCACCCGATGTCCGTTCACGCCCAGGCAGTCAAAGCGGTGCTGGTCGGACTGAATCAGCAGGATGTTCAGAGGTTCTGCCATGTCTTTCGCTGACTATGCGTAATGCAACGAATCCGGCTTGCGTCCGGCGTCACGCGCTGCGCTCAGCGTTGGCCCTTCGTCTGGTCTGCGTGCCGATCGGCGGCAGGGGAAAAAGCTAACCCCTTCTACAGCCACCGGGGGCCGCCTCTGCGGCGGGTTATGCAGAGCACCGTGCCAGCGACCGCCACACAGTCCGCGACGAGAAGGGCTACGAGTACCGAATCAATGCGAAAGCCGGGCGCCGCAAAACCCATGGCGAGTAACTGCGAACCAACGAACAGCCCCATCGCCGGCAGCTCGGTCAGGTTCAGTACGGGTCGTCTTTTGCTGTATTCGCTCTTAAGCCAGCTTTCCCACGCGATGCCCGACAGTCTATCTTCGATTCTCTCACGGGTGTATCGGGCTATGTCCCAAATACGCACATCGTTGTGCGCCCAGACACCCGCGAGGAAGGCCGCGACGAGCGGATACACAAGAAGGATCTCGGACTGGATGAGTCCCTCTGCCGCGAGCGTGAGGAAGGTGCCCGCCACGAGAAGCGTGAATGTCAGGATGGCCGTTCGGGCACGGATGCGCGTCAGGATCTCGTCGCGCAGGACTCTGTATTGAGTCAGCAGCTCCTCGTGTTCGGGTGTGCCTGCGGGCTGCGCAGCGCCCTCTTCGGCCCCTGTATGTTCTGCCCTGACTGTCAATAGCTCTCCTGCCCAAACTGCCGAACTCCCGGCGAAGTGTCCCGCAACGCGCTGTCATCCGCCGACATAGTAGGGCTCCGCGGATTCCAGGATTTCTCTGCGGCGGATCCAGTTGGCGCTCCGCTCCACCGACCGTCGGGTCACTATGTCAACGTCCCGGCCAAGGAGACCCGAAAGCTCCTCCTCCATGGCCACGGGGTCCAGAAGGCTCCAGTCGGCATCGGGGGCAAGAGTCACCAACACGTCCACGTCGCTGTCCGGCCCGAAATCCTCGCGCAGCACGGAGCCGAACAGAGCAAACTCCGTTATGCGCCAGCGCCGGCAGAATCGCTCCGCCGCCTCTGGCTCAATGCCAATAGCACGCGGCATGTCTGGGCCTCCCTCTGCGCCGGACCTCCGGCCGCGGGCGTGCGCCCGTGCGTGGTGACCCAGGATAGTCAAACGCCGGGAGCCGTGCAATGCGCGGAGCCCCCGAAAGAGAGAGGGCGCACACAGGTGTCCTTCAGGCCTGGCTTTGATACCGTCCGGACTCAGCCGTAGAATGCTCCATCCCTCTGAGTCCTGCCCGGAGGCCCGTCGCCGTGATTGATGCATTGCTTGCAGTGCCCGTGATGGTCAAGGTGCTGGCCGCTCTGGCTCTGATCCTGATCGTCAGCCGGCTGACCCGGCACCTGATCGTGGCAGTGGTGGCCGCCACGGTAGTCCTGGGGCTGTGGTGCGGGCACGACGCGGCGACCTTCGCTGCCATCACATGGCAGCGCGTCTTCTCGCTGGACAACCTGATGCTCGTGGTCATCGTCCTCCAGGTCATCTGGCTCAGCTCCCAGATGGCCGCCAGCGGCGTGATGGAGGACCTGGTGACCTCTGTGCGCAACCGCGTCTCGCAGCGCACCTCGATGGCCGTGCTGCCGGCGGTGATCGGCCTGCTGCCCATGCCCGGCGGAGCGCTGTTCAGCGCGCCCCTGGTGGACAGCGTGGACGTGGACGGAAGCGTCCCGGCGCGGCTGAAGGCCCAGACGAATCACTGGTTCCGGCACGTCTGGGAGTACTGGTGGCCTCTCTACCCGGGCGTGCTGCTGGCGGTGGACATCACGGGGCTGGACATCTGGCAGTTCACGCTCCTGCAACTGCCGCTGAGCATCTTCGCGGTGGCCACGGGAGCCTGGTTCTTGCTGCGGCATATACCGAAGGGCCACGCGGAGGCGGACCCCGAGGTGGAACAGCCCACCCCTTCATTCATCCGCCTCGTGCTGCCCATCGTCGTCGTGATCCTGTGCTACGCGGCTATCCGCGGAGGCCACGGCGTCCTGAGCGGCTTTGCGGGGCGCGAGCTGCCGCTGAACAAGTACGCGCCCATGGCGGCCGGCCTGCTGGCGGCGATGGCGACCCTGCAGCTACAGCGCCCGCTGGGCCGGGGGGAGTGGCGCAAACTGCTGGTGCAGCGCCGGGCGTTCGTGATGGTGGCCATCGTGGTGGCCGTGCGCGTCTATGGCGCGTTCATCGAGGCCGACCTTCCGGGCGGGACGGCGCTGGTCAGCCAGATGCACGCGGAACTGACGGGCTGGGGCGTGCCCCTGCTGCCGGTGCTTATGGTCCTGCCTTTCCTCAGTGGCTTGAGCACGGGGCTGTCCATCGGATTCGTGGGGGCCAGCTTTCCCATCGTGATGGCGCTGATCGGCGAGGACCCCTCGACCGGCGTGTACCTTTCCACCATCGTGCTGGCTTACGGCTTCGGCTACATCGGCATGCTCATCTCGCCGGTGCACGTCTGCCTGGTGGTCACCAGCGAGCACTTCGAGACGCACCTGCTGCGCAACATGATGGCGCTGGTGCGTCCGGGGGGGGCGATGCTGGTGCTGGTGACGGGCGCGTACTACCTCGTGCGCGCCGTCTTCCCTTGAGGGGGGTTCAGCCCTCCAGCGCCTGCTCAAGGTCGGCTATCAGCTCGTCGGTCTGCTCGATGCCGGCCGACAGGCGCACTGTGTTGGGCCGCACGCCGAAGGTGGTCCGCCGCTCCTCGGGCAGGTAGAGCATGGTGGTCAGCACGGGGATGCACACCAGCGTCTCGGTGCAGCCCAGGCTGACAGCGTGGTAGATGGTGTCCAGTTTCTCGATGAAGTGCTTGGCGTCGTCCTGGCTCTCGCCCACGTCGAAGGCCATCATGCCGCCGAAGCCGTCGCGCATCTGCCGTGCGGCCACCTCGTGCCCCGGGTCGCCGGCCAGGCCGGGGTAGAGCACGCGCGGCACGCGCGGATGGCCATCCAGGAACTCAGCTATGGCCATCGCGTTCTCGGCCATCTTCGCCTCGCGCAGGTCCAGCGTCTTCAGACCCCGCTCCAGCAGCGAAGCGGACTGCGGGTCGAGCGTTGTGCCGATGGCCTGCCGGGTGAACCACAGCTCGTCGTAGTAGTCGCGCGTGGAGCAGGCGATGGCGCCCGCCATCAGGTCGTTGTGCCCGCCCAGGGCCTTCGTGGCGCTGTGGACCACAAGGTCGGCCCCCAGCTCCAGCGGCAACTGGTGGCAGGGCGTGGCGAAGGTGTTGTCAACCACCAGCATGGCACCCACCCGCTCGGCCTGCTCGCGCAGGAAGGCGATGTCCACCACTTTGACCAGGGGGTTGCTCGGCGTCTCGCAGAAGATCATCCTGGTCTTTTCACTCACGTGCTCGGCGACCTGCTCGTAGTGGTCGGCGTCCAGCCAGGTGACCTCGACGCCGAACTTCTCCAGCAGCAGGCTGACCTTGTAGTTGGCGCCGTAGACATCGTGGAAGATGATCAACTGGTCGCCGGCGCTCAGGTAGGTCAGAAAGACCATAGTGCAGGCGGCCATGCCGGTGGTGCAGATGACGCAGTCGTTGGCCTTCTCCAGGGCGGCGATGCGCTTCTCGACCCACCGGCAGGTCGGGTTGTCGTCCCGGTGGTATGTGTAGCCGTCAATCTCGCCTTCGACGATCTGGCGCAGTATCTCGAAGGATATGTATTCGTAATTGACGGCCTGCACGATGGGGGTGACCATCGGCCGATTGCCGTAGGGGGTCAGGGGGTCGGTCATGGCGGTTGTCTCCCGGGTGGAGTTCTCCGAAGGGCGTTCCGGGCGATGGTGCGGGAAGCAGGCATTATACCGCCCCCGGCGGCAGCATCAAGCCCGTCGAGCGGCGCCGCGCGTTACGGCTTCTCGTGTTCCACGACCTGCCACTGCCCGCCGTCGCCGCGGCGGAAGGTGAATTGCCATCGCACCGCCATCCCTTCGTACAGCCCCGACGCTTCCTGCATCTTGCAGGTCGCGGTCGCCTTCGCCGAACCGACATCCAGTGACTCGAACTCGGCAACCTTCATGCCCATGTTGTTGTCGGACAGGTACTCGGCGATGGCCGCCGCGAAGGGCTCGGTTTGCTGTACGCCAGGCCCTTCTCCGCCGCCGCCCAGCAGCAGGACAGCGCCCACAACGACGACCAGCACCACGATTGCCACCGCTGCGATACGCATGGTCCCTACTCCACTACCCTGAATTGTATCTTGTGCAGGTCGTCGTCCCGCGACGACGGCCCGATCATCAGCTCGAACTCACCCGGCTCGACCACGCGCTCCAGGTCGGGGTTGACCAGGGCCAGCCGCTCGACGGGCACCTCCAGGCGCACGGTCTTGCGCTCTCCCGCTTCCAGCTCCACGCGGGAGAACGCCTTCAGCTCCCTCTGCGGGGTGGTAACGGAGCTATACAGGTCGTTCACGTAGAGCTGCACGATCTCGATGCCGGCGCGGGAGCCGGTGTTCTCCACGTCCACCTCCACGGCCAGAGTCTCGCCCGGCCGCAGCTCGACCGGATCCACCTTCGGCTCGTGGTATTCGTAGCGCGTATAGCTGAGGCCGTGTCCGAACGGGAAGAGGGGCTCGGCGGTCATGTCGGCGTAGTGGTCGGTGTGCCAGCCGGGGACCTGGTTGTAGAAGACGGGCTGCTGGCCGACGTGGCGCGGCCAGGAGACGGTCAGTTTGCCGCACGGGTTGCAGTCGCCGAACAGCAGGTCCGCCAGCGCGTTGCCGCCCTCCATGCCCGGATTGTGGGCCGCGATGATGGCGGGCACGTTCTCGGCTGCCCAGTTGATGCAAAGGGGCTTCCCGGAGATGAGCACCAGGACGGTGGGAGTGCCCGTGGCGTGCACCTCGCGCAACAGCCGCTCCTGCGCACCGGTCAACTCCAGCGTCGCCCGGTCACGCTGCTCTCCGTTCAGGGAGGTGTCGTCCCCCAGCACGACGATGGCCACCTCCGCACGGCGGGCGACCTCGACGGCGGCGGCGATGTCTTCGTCTTCCGGCTCGCGGACGGCGCAGCCCCGTGCGTACTCCACTGTGCAGTCAGACTCCAGCCGGGCCCGCAGGCCGTCCAGGGGGGTGACTACCGTCTCCCGTGGATGCGTCTCGGGGTGGTTGGGCGTGCAGCCGGTGGACCAGTCGCCGAGCTGTGCCTCCGGGTTGTCCGCGTTGGGGCCGATGACGGCCACCCGCTTCAGCTCGTCGCCCAGCGGCAGCAGGTCCCCCTCGTTCTTCAGGAGTACCATTGTGCGCCTGGCCGCCTCGCGTGCGAACTGGCGATGCTCCGCGCATCCGCAGACCCGATCGGCCTTCTCCAGGTCCGCGTAGCGATGCTCGTCGAACAGGCCCATCTCGAACTTCATGCGCAGCACCCGCCGGCAGGCCCGGTCCACGTCCGCTTCGGCCAGCCTGCCTTCGCTCACGGCATCGAGGCCGGCTGCGTAGAAGTCCGGCGTGCCCATCATCATGTCATTGCCCGCTTGGACCGCCGCTGCCGCTGCATCCTCCATGGTGGGACAGACCTTCTGCTGCCAGTGCATGCGGCCGACGTTGTCGTAGTCGGTCACCACGAAGCCCTCGAACCCCCACTGGTCGCGCAGCACTTCGGTCATCAGCCAGTGGTCGGCGGTGGCCGGCACGCCGTCAATCGCCTGGTAGGCGGTCATGATGGTGGCGCAGCCGGCCTCGACGGCCGCCCGGAACGGGGGCAGGAAGCAGCTCAGCAAGCGCCGTTGGGACAGGTTGGCCTCCGATGCGTCCCGGCCGCCCTCGGTCTCGGAGTAGCCGGCGTAGTGCTTCGCGCAGGCCAGGATGCGTTCGGGGTCGGAGCGTTCCTCGCCCTGGTAGCCACGCACCAGCGCCGCCGCCAGGACGCCGTTCAGGTACGGGTCCTCTCCGAACGTCTCGTCCACCCGGCCCCAACGCAGATCGCGCACCGTCCCGCAGACGGGGGAGAAGGTCCAGTGGGGGCCGGTGGGACGGACCTCCTTTGCCGTAACGCGACCGGCCTCCTCGACCAGTTCCGGGTCCCAACTGCAGGACAGTGCGAGCTGGGTGGGAAAGACCGTGGCTCCCGGCCAGAAGCCGTGGCCGTGGATGGCGTCAATGCCGAAGATGACGGGAATGCCAAGGCGGCTCTGTTCGGCGATCTTCTGGAGCCGGTTTGCTTCCTCGCCCAGCACGAACAGGAACGAGCCGACGTGTCTCTCCCGCAGCCACGGTTCGGGATCGTCCTGGGTGTGGATCTGTGTGAGCTGGCCGATCTTCTCCTGCAGCGTCATGCGCGCCAGCAGGTCGTCAACGCGCTCCTCAGTGCTCAGGTTGGCATCGCGGTAGGCTGCACGCTCCGTCATCGAACGGTCTCCCTGGTGGTGTGGCTATTATGGGATCGGCAAAGGAAGATGATCGCCCAGAGCAGTTGCTCAGTCAAGGTCCAGCTCTTCGAGGACCTGTTCGTTGCGCGCTATCAGCTCGTTGCGCTGCTGCACTGCCCGGCGCGAGCGGAGGGGATCCTCCGGCGCGTTCAGGACGTGGTCCAGAAGTCGGTCTTCGTCGGTGACGGCGACGTGAAGGCGCGTGTCGGCCGAGGCGTAGTAAACCAGTATAGTGCCGTCCTGGCGCATGACGGCGCCGTTGCAGAAGACGACGTTGGAGACGTCCCCCACCCGCTCCTCGAACATGGGGGCCATTAGGTAGCCCCCCGGCCGGTGGGTGACTCTGGAGGGCTCCTCCAGGTCGCACAGGAAGGTGTAGAGCACGTATCTCAGACCTGCCGCCGTTTCGCGCACGCCGTGGGGAATGTGCAGCCAGCCCTCGCGCGTCTTCAGCGGCGGGGGGCCGTCTCCGTTCTTCAAGTCTTTCACGGTGTGGTAGACGTGGGGGTCTATGATCCGTTCCCGCTCAATCACGGCGTGCTCGATGTCATCGCACAGGCCGAAGCCGATGCCCGAGCCGCCCTTGACGCCGGTGAAGCCGGCCTGGGGGCGCGTGTAGAAGGCGTACTTCCCGCCGACGAACTCCGGATGCAGAACGGCGTTGCGCTGCTGGGGCGACGGCGTGCGCAGGTCGTCCAGCCGCTCCCATGCGTCCAGGTCCCGTGTGCGGGCGATGCCACACTGGGCCTGGGCCTCGGCGTTGCCGTCGGCGTCCGTTCCGTCACACTCCACGCAGAACACGCCGTAGATCCAGCCGTCTTCATGGCGGGTCAGCCGCATGTCGTAGGTGTTGGTCGCGTGGTCCTGGGCTTCGGGCATCTGGACAGGGCGGTCGCGGAAGCGGAAGCCGTCCACCCCCGTCTCGCTTTCCGCCACGGCGAAGAACGACTTCCGGTCGGTGCCCTCCACCCGGCAGACGAGGGCGATCTTCCCGTCCATCTCGATGGCTCCGGAGTTGAACACGGAGTTGACGCCCAGCCGTTCCAGCAGGTGCGGGTTGCTGTCGGGGTCCAGGTCGTAGCGCCACGTGATCGGCACGTGGTCGCGGGTCAACACGGGATGGCGATAGCGCTCGTAGATGCCGTTATGCCAGCGCGGATCCACTGCGTTCGGACGGCTCAGGAGTTCCTCCTGGCCCTCGAGCAACTGCTGTGCCTTCTGGACGAAGTCCTGCATGTTGATACTCCGGTCTGCATCTGTGCGAACGCGGAAGTCTACAGAGTAGGGGCAGCGGCCCCCGCCGGGCAAGTGCCGAAGGCTGCGGCAGCTTGCGGGCAAGTGGGCGATGCCATACGATGCGCCTTCCGAACGGGACATCCCCGGCAGGGAGAACGCGGATGCAATACGGGCACTTCGACGACGCGGCGCGGGAATACGTCATCACGACCCCCCGCACCCCTTACCCGTGGATCAACTACCTGGGCTCGGAGCGTTTCTTCGGTCTGATCTCCCAGACGGGCGGCGGCTACTGCTTCTACCGCGATGCGCGGCTGCGGCGCATCACGCGCTATCGCTACAACAACGTGCCGCTCGATGCGGGCGGCAGGTACTTCTACGTGCGCGACGGGGACGACGTGTGGTCCCCCGGCTGGCTGCCGATGAAGCAGGAGTTGGACCACTACGAGTGCCGCCACGGGTTGGGCTACACGTCCATCTGCGGGGAGCGCGGCGGCGTGCGGGCCACGCTGCTGGCTTTCGTGCCGGTGGGGGCCGACTGCGAGGTCCATCGGCTGAGCCTCGAGAACCGCTCCGACACCCCGCGCCAACTCACCGTTTTCTCCTGCATCGAGTTCTGCCTGTGGGACGCGCTGGATGATATGACCAACTTTCAGCGCAATTTCAGCACCGGGGAGATACTGGTAGACGGTTCCGCCATCTATAACCTGACCGAATACAGAGAACGTAGAAACCACTTGTCCTGTTATTGGGTGAACGCTCCTCTGGCGGGCTACGATACCGACCGTGAGGCCTTCCTGGGGCTGTACAACGGCTATCACGACCCGCAGGTCCCGCTGAGCGGTGAACCACGCAACAGCCGGGCCAGCGGCTGGTCACCCATCGCGTCGCACTGCGTGGAAGTGGAGCTGGAACCGGCGCAGAAGCATGACCTGATCTTCGTGCTGGGCTACGTCGGTAATCCGAGAGGGGAGAAGTGGGCCGCGCCGGGGGTGCCGAACACCGAGCGTGCAGTGGCCATGCAGGAGGCGCTGGGCACTTCGGAAGTGGTCGAGCGGGCCCTCGGCGAGTTGCGGGCCTACTGGGACGGGCTGCTCGGGCGATGCCGCCTGAGCGCCGGCGACGAGAAGCTCACTCGGATGCACAATATCTGGAACCCATACCAGACGATGGTAACGTTCAACCTGGCCCGGAGTGCGTCCTACTTCGAGTCCGGCATCGCGCGCGGCATCGGGTTCCGGGACGCCAACCAGGACCTGCTCGGCGTCGTGCACATGATCCCGGAGCGCGCCCGGCGGCGACTGCTCGACCTGGCGGCCACGCAACTGCCCGACGGAGGCGCGTATCATCAGTATCAGCCGCTCACCAGGGAAGGCAACGACGAGATAGGCGGCGGCTTCAACGACGACCCCCTGTGGCTCATCCTTGCGACGGCCGCCTACACGAAGGAGACCGGCGATCTGGCCGTGCTTGAGGAGCCCGTGCCGTTCGGAAGCGACACGTCCCGGTCCGGCACGCTGCTGGAGCACCTGCGGCGCAGCCTGGACCACGTCACCGGGAACCTGGGACCGCACGGGCTGCCCCTGATCGGGCGGGCCGACTGGAACGACTGCCTGAACCTGAACTGCTTCAGCACCGACCCCGACGAGTCCTTCCAGACAGCCCCGAACCGCCGGGCGGGACGCGCGGAGTCAGTCCTCATCGGCGCCATATTCGTGCTCGCCGGGCGAGAGTATGCCGAACTGTGCCGGAGGTGCGGTCAGGGCGGAGAGGCAGAGCGCGCCGAGCGGGACGTGGAGGCGATGCGGCGGGCCCTGATGGAGCACGGCTGGGACGGCGAATGGTTCCTGCGGGCCTACGACGCAGAGGGGCGGAAGGTGGGCAGCCGGGAGTGCGCCGAGGGCCGCATCTTCATCGAGCCGCAGGGCTTCTGCGTGATGGCCGGGCTCGGGCTGGACGACGGACGCGCCGAGCTTGCGCTCGATTCGGTCGCCGCGCATCTTGAAACTCCGTATGGGATCATGCTCCACCAGCCGGCCTACTCCGAATACCGGGTCGAGCTGGGCGAGATCTCCAGCTATCCGCCCGGCTACAAGGAGAACGCGGGAATCTTCTGCCACTGCAACCCGTGGATAGTCATCGCCGAGGCTATACTCGGACGCGGCGGACGGGCGTTCGACCTGTACACCCGGTTCACTCCCGCTTACCTGGAGGAGCACAGCGACGTGCACCGGGTCGAGCCCTATGTCTACGCGCAGATGATCGCCGGCGCCGACGCGCCGCGGTTCGGCGAGGGCAAGAACTCATGGCTCACCGGCACGGCCGCCTGGAGCTACGTCGCCCTGACCCGGTGGATCCTGGGCATACGCCCCGAGCACGACGGCCTGCGCGTTGACCCGTGCATCCCGCCGGACTGGGACGGCTTCACCGTCGAACGCCACTTCCGCGGCGCGACCTACCGCATCGTGGTCGAGAACGCGGCGCACGTGAGCAAGGGCGTGGCGAGCGTGAGGCTGGACGGCGAGCCGTTGGGCACAAACCTGTTGCCCGTCCTCGACGACGGCGCCACGCACGAGGCCCACGTCAAGATGGGCTGAGCTCCCGGGCTGAGCGCGTCCCTCCACCGGCAAGTTACGGACCGTGCTCGTGGGCGGAGACGCTCCGTGGAGGGCCACGCTTCTGCGTGGCCGAGGCGGAAAGCGGACACGCCGAAGCTTGCCGACCGCGGCCGGCGCGTCTCTCCAAAATGTAGCACGGCCGCCCTCGGCCGTGGCCGTTCTGCCCCCCGCCGATTGACTGCCTTCGCAAGCGCGCATAGCAGGAGGCAAAGCGGACGCGACGGAGCGCGTCCCTGCACCGGCAAGTTCCGGACCGTGCTCGTGGGCGGAGACGCTCCGTGGAGGGCCACGCTTCTGCGTGAGCGCCCGCTACGG
>JAWOCH010000087.1:0-3711 GCA_046483865.1 Candidatus Brocadiia bacterium
GGCGGCGTTGCTGCTTGATAATGCGATAGCTGGTGGAGCGCGACGGGGTGTACCGATCGGCGATCTCCTCGACGGGCACGTTGCGGCGGTAGCCCTCCAGGATGGCGCGCCGCGCGGGCCGGCTCAGGCGGCCCGCTGCCGCCGAGAGCGCCTCGTCCTGGGGGTGGCGGCGGCTGTGCCGGCGGACCAGCAGGCGGACGGTCTCCTGCGCGCGGCCGGCCTGTTCGGCGGCGCGGGCAGTGGCCTCGGTCAGGCTCGTGTCCTCCTCGGTGCGGTACTGCGCCACCAGCCCGAGTATGCGCTGCTCCTCCTCCGGTTCCATGCGGGAGAACTGCGCGGACTTCTCCAGCTTCTGCCCGTAGAGCCTTTCGAAGCGTTGCAGCGCGCTCGTTTTGACTCCGACACGGACCCGGCCGTCGGGGAAGCGGTACTTCCGCGCCACCAGTCCCCGCCGCCGCCAGCGGCGCACCGTCCGGTTGGTCACCGCGCAGCGTTCGGCGACCTCCTGGCAGGTCAGCACTTCCTCCTCCTGCGCGGCCGCTTCCTCGGGGGCAGTGGCGGACAGCGTCTCCAGCGCCACGTGCAGGTCGGCCATGATCTCCTCGCCGCGGAAGACCTGCCGCGACTCCTCCGTCGGGCGAAAGCCTGTCACCCGGTAGTAGAGGAACTCGTAGGGGTATTCCTGGTCCCGCTGAAGGGACATCAGCATGTGCTCGAGTCGGTCCGCCTGTCGGCGGCGCACCTCCGGCGGGCTCAGCACGAGCTGGCGATACAGCTCCTCTATGGCCTGGTGCTCGAAACGTCTCATGTGTCCTCTCCGGCGGCCTTCCGGCGGCGGCACTGCTCGGGCGTCTCGACCAGCACTTCGCTGGTGGGCAGGCCATCGAACCGGCTGTAGCGGATGACCAGGCGCCGCGCCTGTTCGAGCTGCTGCTCGTCGGGCTCTCCCATCAGGGCGGCCAGCGGGCCGGGTCGGCCGTCCAGGTCCAACATGCGACAGGCGGGCGGCGCGTCGGCCAGCAGCGCCATGTTGTCCTCGTGGTTGCGGCCCACCAGCGCGTAGGTGCGCTCGCCCAGCACGAAGAACCGCCCGTTGCGCACCGCCCGCAGGTGCTCCAACTCCAGGTAGCCCATCTCCCGCAGCGCCTCGGCCCGCTCGGCGAAGTGAGGGTCGGTCAGGCGGCAGCCGCCGGCCGGGCCGGGATACTCCTCGATGCCCCACTGCTCGGCCAGTGCCATCTGGCGTTTGCGCGAGCGGCCCTGGATGTCCAGCATGTCTTCCCGCGCTATCAGACCCTCTCGCTCTGGAATGGTCGGCGGCAGCAGCTTGCCCGAAAGCGGGCGCACGACCAGGTCCACCACGCCGGCGCCCTTCTCCATGCGCCGGAAGGTGTCCCGCCGCTGGGACATCGGCCGCTGGCCGAGCACCTCGCCGGTGGCGATGAAGCCGGCCCCCCGCCGCCGCGCCTCGGACATGGCCTTCCCGTACATCATCTGCTTGCAGTCCAGGCAGGGGTTCACGTTCTTGCCGAAGCCGTACTGCGGCTCCTGGACCAGCCGGACCATCTCCTCGGACACGTCGCGCACGATGCAGGGGCAGGGCGGAACGTAGCCACCCTCTTTCAGCGGGTAGAAGATGCTGCGGTGCCGCAGGAGAATCACCTCAACTCCCGCCCGGCGCAGCAGTTCCGCCGCCAGGATGCTGTCCAGCCCGCCGCTGAACAGCAGCACGGCCGCAGGCGCTTTGTGGTCGTGTTCTGTGGGCATGGGAATGGCTTCCGGCGTGTTGACGGTCCGACCATTCCATGGTACCGGCGGCGTCCCGCGCCCGCAACCGGTCCCGACGGTTGAAGCCCGCGCGCCGGCCGCGTACAACGGATGGCCCGCCCCGAGCCGAGGAGGCCACCACATGGCCGCACAGGATGTGACGGCGGATCAGATCACCGACGGGCTGCGCGAGTTGGGGGTCCGGCGTGGGGGCATACTGCTGGTGCACAGCTCGCTGAGCAGCTTCGGCCACGTGGTCGGCGGCGCGGAGACTGTGGTGGACGCCCTGCTGAAGGCCGTCGGACCGGAAGGGACGGCCGTCGTGCCCACCCACACCTGGGACCGCATCAACGCCGACAACCCCGCTTTCGACGTGCGACGGACGCCCTCCGGGGTGGGCCGCATCACGGAGGTCTTCCGCCTGCGCGAGGAGGCGGTGCGTGGGCTGCACCCCACGCACTCGTGCGCGGCGATTGGGCCGGCCGCCGACCGACTTATGGCCGACCACCACCGCGACGTGACCCCCTGCGGCCCGCATTCGCCCTACCGGCGCCTGATGGACGAGGGCGGGCAGATAGCCTTCCTCGGCGTGACCCTCTACGTGAACACCACCTACCACGCGCTGGAGGAGGAGGCGTGCGTCGGGTGGCTGTTCGACCGCTTCCACCAGCTCTGGTCGGTGGACCCGGAGGGGCGGAGGATACCGGTGCCGACGCGGCGCCACACGGACGGGCTCAGGCGCGCGTTCACCGAGACCGAGCCGCTGCTGGAGGGGGAGGGCGCGCTGCGGAGAGGACGCATTGGCGAGGCGGAAATACGCCTGATCGAGGCCGGGCCGATGCGGGAGATCATCCTGCCCCGGCTGGCGGAGGATCCGTTCTTCACGCTGGGCCGCCGCGCGGCCAGGTCGGAGCGACGCCGCTACGAGCGGTGGCGCGAAAGCAGAACGATTTGACCGAGGGGAGCCGATGAGCCGGACTGTCAGCGTGCCGTGGGGCATGTGGTACGGCCCGCGGGAGCTGGAGCTGGACTGGCCGGCGGGCTGGCGGGTGGACGTCTGCGGCATGGCGGACGCCCCGCCGCTGGCCGACGAGGCAATCCGCGCCCGACTGGCCGAGCCGCTGGAGTGCCCGTCGCTGGGCGAACTGGCGGCCGGGCGGGAGAGCTGCTGCGTGCTGGTGGACGACCTGACCCGTCCCACGCCGGCCGGGCGCGTCCTGCCGGCCATCCTGGAGGAGCTGCAGGAAGCCGGCCTGCCTCCTGAGCAGGTGACCATCATCGTAGCGAACGGCGCGCACGGCCACCTCACCCGCCAGGCCCTCGAGAAGAAGCTGGGGCCGAAGGCATGTGACCGGTGCGTCGTCATGCGCCACGACACCCACCAGAACCTGACCTCCATCGGCCAGGTCGCCGGCGTGGGCGAGGTGCTGGTGAGCCGCTTCTTCCACGAGGCGGACCTGAAGCTGGCCGTCACCGGTGTGATGCCCCACTTTATGTGCGGGTTCAGCGGCGGGGCGAAGATCGTCATGCCCGGCGCGTGCGGCATCGAGACGATAGCCGCCACCCACGAGCACACCGTCGCCGGGCCGCCCGCGCGGGTGGGCGTCATCGAGGGCAACCCCATGCGACGTGTCATCGAGCAGTGCGCCGTGCGGGCGGGGCTGGAGTTCTGCGTCTGCTGCGGCTTCAACTCGGGGGGGCAGCTCAGTTCCCTTAGCTGTGGCAAGCCGGGGGCGGCCCACCGGGTGGCCGTCGAGGCCGCGCGGCGCACCTGCGCTACCGAGGTGGTGCGAGGGGCCGATGTGGCCGTCTTCAACGCTTTCCCGAAGGACACCGAGTTCATCCAGGCAATGGCCGCGCTGAACGTGTGGGCCGAGCGGCGGGATGCCGACCGCGCGCTGGCGCGGCCCGGCGGCACTATCGTGGTGATCACCGCGTGCAGCG
>JAWOCH010000106.1:0-13884 GCA_046483865.1 Candidatus Brocadiia bacterium
GCCAGGGGGTGCCTGGGACTGTCCGCACAGCCGCCGGATGCCCATGGGCAGGCCCGTCAACGCCCGCGCGGCAGACTGCCGTACGCCGCATCCTGGGAACGAAACCGGCACGTTTGACACCCGTCCACACCGTCCGTAGACTGCCGTGCCGGATCGCTCATGCTGCCGTCCTGAGGGAAACAGACCGATGAACCTGGTCGTCGTTATGCTGGACTCGTTGCGTCAGGACCACGTTTCTTCCTATGGCTGGGACGGCTGCCCGGTCGAGACGCCGAATCTGGACGCCCTGGCCGCCGAGGGCGTCGTGCTGGACAACTGCTATCCGGAGGGCCTGCCCACCATTCCCGTGCGCACGGAGCTGCACACGGGCCATCATACGCTGATTCACCGCCCCTGGCAGCCGCTGGTCTCCACCGACGTGGCGCTGGCGGAGGTGCTGCGCAGCGAAGGCTACCTGAACTGCCTGGTGGCCGACACCTACCACCTGTTCAAACCCGATATGAACTTCCACCGCGGATACCACGCTTTCCGGTGGATCCGGGGCAACGAGTACGACTCCTACCGCACTGCGCCCCCGAAGACGCGCCGGCTCGAAGACCACGTCAACGAGCACTACGACGCGACCTGGCGCGGGCGGGTGCTGCAGTATCTGAAGAACACGGACGGCTGGACTGAGCCGGAGGACTTCGCCTGCTTCCGCACCATGGACACCGCGCTGACCTGGCTGAGGGACAACCGGTCCCAGGAGCCGAAGTTTCTCTGGATTGACACGTTCCAAAATCACGAGCCCTGGATGCCGCCGGAGCGCTTCGATCGCTACGTTCCCGAGGACTACAGTGGGCCCCGCTTCATCCTGCCCATGGGCGGCAACGCGCTGGATTGGGCCGACGAGGACGCCGTCGAGTGCGTCCGGGGGCTATACGCCGGCGAGGCGGGCTACGTGGACTGGTGCCTGGGCCACCTGTTCGACGGCATGAGGGAGCTGGGCTACATGGATGACACGCTCATCTGCGTGCTGAGCGACCACGGGCACCCGCTGGCGGATCACGACAAGTTCCTCAAGGGTGGCGACAGGATGTACAACGAGCTTCTGAAGGTGCCGCTCATCCTGCGGTTCCCGGGGGGCGAACACGGCGGGCAGCGCCTGGACGCGCTGGCGCAGTTCCCCGACCTGATGCCCACCTGGCTGGATGCGCTGGGGCTGCCGGAAGCCGCCCACGACCTGTCCGGGCGCAGCCTGATGCCGCTTGTCCGCGGGCAGGCCGAAGCGATCCGTGAAGTCACCATCAGCGGTTACTACCGCGCGGCGGACCGCAGCGTGCGCAATAAACGGTACAACTACATCGTGCGGGGAGAGGGCGAGGCGGACGAGCTGTACGACCTGGTCGAAGACCCGCGCGAGCGCACGAACATCATCGAGGAGAAACCGGAGGTGGCCGACGAGTTGGCTGCCATGTTCCCTGCCACTTACTTCCCCGAACCGCCGCAGACCCACGGCGTGCAGGGCGACAGCGAGGTGCAACACACCCCGGTGGGGTGAAAGGTTCGACATTGGGAAGGCGCGGTCAACGCAATAGAAGTGGGCCTTTGTCGCCTGCGCCATGGGCGGCACCGGGATCAAGACCGGTCACGACGAATGCCACCTGTGGCACTGTTGGCAGCCGGCACTGCAGCGCCCCGCCGGGGCGCGCGGTTCTTATCGCCGGCACAGAACCCGGCGCTGAAGCGCCGCGCTGTATTCCGGCGCCCCTGCCGGGGCGCTACGAGCGACATAGCGGCGGGCGGAGGCATGGCTGAAGAACGCAAAGTCCCGGTCACCTGCATGGAAGCGAGCATGTGCCGTTGGGGCGTGAAGCGGCCCAGGATGAAGTCGGGGGCCTCGGCCCAAAGCCTTGCAAGGCAAATCCAGGCCGCCTCCGAGAAAGCGATTACCGTCCACATCGCAAAGCGCACCGACGCAGTGCCGGTCATTCGTGCCGTTCGCGCCGTGAAGCGGCGCCGGGATGCAGCCGGGGGTTTCAACCCCCGGAACCGGTGCCCCAAGTGCCGTCCGCCCCGGAGGGGCGGTGCCCGCGGTGCGTAGAACACATGGCGTGATTCTGTTACTCTGGCAGTGACGGGCTACCCCGGATCTACTCAAGCGAAGCGAACGCGCGTGGGCAGCACACTCACGAATCTGCTCTGCCATGTCGTCTTCTCCGTGCAGGGACGGCGCAACTTGCTCACTGCCGACAGACGGAAGACGCTCTATGCCTACGTCGGCGGCATTATCAGGGGCGAAGGCGGGCAGCTTCTGGTGATCGGCGGAACGCGCGATCACGTTCACATCCTCATGCGGCTTCCGGCGTCGGTCTCGCTGTCGCACATGATGCAGCGGGTGAAGGGCGGGTCGTCACGTCGGATGAACGAGGAGTGCTCCTTTCGCTGGCAGGAGGGTTACGGTGCCTTCAGCGTCAGCAAGTCGGCTGTGGAACAGGTGAAGTCTTACATTGAGAGCCAGCAGGAGCGACACAGCCGGATGGACTTCGCCAATGAGTTGCGGCGCCTGCTCGACAGGCACGGCATCGAGTACAACGAACGTTACCTGTGGGATTGATGGGAGACGGTATTGCAGCGCCCCGCCGGGGCGCGCGGTTCTTATCGCCGGCACAGAACCCGGCGCTGAAGCGCCGCGCTGTATCCCGGCGCCCCTGCCGGGGCGCAGCAAACGAGACAGCGGCTTGCTTCAGGGCCCATGGGTTGTTTCGCCGGCCCAGGGCCTGGTGCCGAACCACCGGGCCGTATCCGGGCGCGCCCGGCGGTGCGCTGAGGTGCCGTTGCAGAAGGCAGAGGCTCGGCCGGAAGCATCGAAATGCGCGTCTGGCGTTTGAGCCGCGCAACGGCGCCAGAGTAGCGCGCAGGACTTCTGTGGCTTGCGCCGTGAAGCGGCGCCGGGATGCAGCCGGGGGACTCAACCCCCGGAACCGGTGCCCCACATGCCGTCCGCCCCGGAGGGGCGGTGCTCAAACAGCGTGAAGCACCTTATGCGGTCCCGTGTGACCCAAGGAACAGCCACATCAGAGAGGTGGAGAGTGAGATGAAACTCGGTTGTTGCGCTTATTCGTACCGGCAGCTCTTGAGCGACGGCCAGATGGCGCTGGAGGAATTCCTGGACACGGCGCTCGAACTGGGCCTGGACGGCGTTGAACTGACGCAATACTACTTCCCCGAGGAGAGCAACGCCTACCTGAACCACATCAAGCGGCAGGCGTTTGCCCGCGGCCTGGAGGTCGCCGGCACCGCCGTGGGCGGCAACTTCAGCAATGCCGACGCCGACGCACGGGCGAAGCAGATCGAGCACGTCAGGGACTGGCTGGTCAAGTCCTCCCGGCTCGGCTCGCCCGTGCTGCGGGTGTTCGCCGGCGGCGTGCCCGATGGGGCCGACGCAGAAACCGCCGCCGGCTGGGTCCGCGACGGGCTGGCCGAGTGTGCGGCGGTGGCCGAGGAAGCGGGTGTAGTGCTCGCCCTGGAAAACCACGGCGGCCTGACCGCCACCGCCGACGGCGTCCTGGCCCTGCTGGCGCCGTTCGCCGACAACCCGTGGGTCGGGCTGAACCTGGACTTCGGCAACTTCACCGGCGACGTCTACGAGCAGTACGCCCGGTGCGCGCCCTACGTGGCGACCACCCACGCCAAGGTAACCCACCGCCAGGGCGACGGGGCGGAGCTGGTGGACTACCGCCGCGTGGTGCGCATCATGCGCCAGGCCGGCTATCGAGGCTACCTGTCCATCGAGTACGAAGAAGATGAAGAGCCGCTGCAGGGCGTGGACCGCTTCGCCGCCTACCTGCGCGGATGCCTGGAGGACGCCTGAGTTGAGTTCCGGCAGGAGATGAACATGCAGCATGGGCCTGAGAGACTGAGCAGAGGACAGGTGGGGCAGTGGCGGCTGCACGCCGAGAGGGACTACGGCCGCCCCAGCGCCGACGTGGACGTGACGGCCACGTTCCGAGCGCCCGACGGACAGGAGTTCACCGTGCCGGGTTTCTACGCCGGCGACGATACCTGGTGCGTGCGGTTCAGTCCCGGCCGGCCGGGCCAGTGGACCTATGCCGTCTCCTCCATGCCGTCCGAGCCGGGCCTGCGCGCGCAGGGCAGCTTCCAGGTTGAGGATGCCGACGTCGAGGGCTTCCTGCGGGCGACGCCGGGCGAGGCGTGGGGCTTCCATTTCCAGTCCGGCCGGCCCGTGCTCATCTTCGGCGACACTACCTACAATCTGTTCGCCATGGCCCACTGCGGCGGGCCCGTTGAGCAGTTCATCCGTCGGCGCGCCGAGCAGGGCGTCAATCTGCTGCGCGTGCGGCTGGCCGTCAGCCCCTTCCATCCGCCGGAGGGCTACAGCCGGTGGCAGACGCGCAGTTGCTGGCCGTGGGGGGGCAGCGAGCAGTCGCCGGAGTTCGACCGCTTCAACCAGGACTGGTTCCGCACCGTGGACGAGGTGGTGGAGCTGTGCGAGTCGGTCGGGATGGGGCTGGAGATGGTCATGGAGGCGTGGGGCTTCGAGTTTCCCTGGAACCGGCGTGACGTGTTCCTGCCCGAGTGGGAGCAGCTCTGGCTCCGGCACCTGGTCGCCCGCTACGACGCCTACTCGTGCGTGTGGTTCTGGACGCTGATGAACGAGTATGAGTACTACCCCGACGGCCGCGCGCGCCACAGCCGGGCCTGCGACAGGTGGGCCGTCCGCATCGCGCGCTGGCTGAAGCGAACAGCCCCGCACGGTCACATCGTCAGCCTGCACAACGCGCCGCCGCGGCCGCCGTTCGCCGAGCGGTTCCGCCGTGACCCGGACGCGATAGACCACTGGATGTTCCAGGCGTGGGGCTCGATAGGCGAGGACGACGGCTGGCTGGCCGCCGGCATCGAGGAGGCCATCGCCGCCAGCCTGGAGGGCTGGCCGGGCACGGCCGTGCTGTCCGAGTACGGCTACGAGCGGAACCCTGAGCTGCCGGAGGCGTTCCCGCCGCACCGACACTGCGACGTTGAGCACACCCGCCGGGGCGGCTGGCGCGGGCTGTTCAGCGGACTGGGCATCATCCACGGCTGGGAGAACTCGTGGGGCCCGTATATGCTGCTGGAGGAGGACCAGGCCGGCATGGAGCAGTTCCTGCTGATGCGGCGGTTCTTCCACCAGATAGTGCCTTTCGAGAAGGTGCGCCCCGCCCCCGCGCTGGTCCAAGGGGAGGGCTGGGACCGGGGGCACGCGCCGCTGGCGATGGCCGATGCCGAGCGCGAGCTGGTGGCGGTCTACCTGCCCGTCGGCGGAGAGGTGACGCTGAAGCTTCCCGAGGGTAAGCGATACGGGGCCCGCTGGTTCGACGTACGCACCGGCAAGTTGAGCGCCGCCGCAGCCGAGAATGGGAGGTACTTCAGCGCGCCCGCCGGCGGGGGAGAACACCCGTACGACTGGATACTCGTCCTGGAGGCCCGATGAGCCGCGAAGACGCCGCGCCCAACATCGTGCTGATCACCACGCATGACACCGGACGCCACCTGAGCTGCTACGGAGTGGGTTCGGTGCACTCGCCGAACCTGGAGCGGCTGGCAGCCCAGGGGTGCCGATTCACGGAGTATTTCGCCGCGGCGGCGCTCTGCTCCCCCAGCCGGGGTGCCATGATGACCGGCCGCTACCCGCAGTCCAACGGCATGTTGGGCCTCTGCCACGGGCTGTTCGGGTGGAGCCTAAACGACGATGAACGCCACCTGAGCCATCTGCTGCACGAGGCCGGCTACTACACGGCGCTGATCGGCCACCAGCACGAGACCACCGACATAGACGGACAGCTCTGCTTCGACGAGCACCGGCTGCACTGGGAGGATCTCTCCCGCGGCCTGCACACCACGTGCGACCAGGTGGCCGAGGGCGTGGGCGAGTTCCTGCGGGAGCGGGCGGGGCAGAGCCGGCCGTTCTATTTGCAGGTGGGCTTCTTCGAAACGCACAGGCCGTTCGACTTCGGCGGAGCAGAACCGGACGACTCGAAGGGCGTCTACGTGCCACCGTACCTGGAGGACAACCAGGCCGCCCGCGACGAGCTGGCCGCCTTCCAGGGCAACATCCGGAAGATGGACGCCGCCGTGGGGGAGATCCTGCGCCACCTGGACGACGCCCGCCTTGCCGAGCACACATTGGTCATCTACTCGGTGGACCACGGCATCCCCTTCCCGCGTGCGAAGGCCACCCTCTACGATCCGGGTATCGAGATAGCCCTGCTGATGCGCTGGCCGGGACGCATCGAGGCCGGTTCGAGCCGCGACTGGCTGCTGAGCAACGTTGACCTGGTGCCGACCGTGCTGGATCTGGCGGGGCTGGAGGCGCCGGACAGCCTGGAAGGGCACAGTTTCGCCTCCGCCTTCGAGCCCGGCTCCGAGCCGACGCGCGAGATGATCTTCGCGGAGCACCACGGGCACGGAGCCGACGGGGAGAGCCGTTGTGTGCGCACGCCGCGCCAGAAGCTCATCCGTAACTTCGCCCCCCAGCCTCAGCCCGCCGTCCCGGTGGACGTCTCCCGTCCAGCCGGCGGCGGGAAGCGGGCGCACGTGGAGCTCTACGACCTCGAAAACGATCCGCTGGAGACGCAGAACGTCGCCGACTCCCCCGATTACGCGGACCTCCGTCAGGAGCTGGACGGGTTGCTGTGGAACTGGTTGGAGCGCGTGGATGATCCCATACTGCGCGGCCCCGTCGCGACGCCCTACTACCGGGCGGCCATTCTGCCCTATCGGCGGAGCAGCGAATCGTGATCGTGACGGTCACGCTCAACCCGGCTGTGGACAAGGCGCTGGATGTGCCCGGGTTCGAGGTCGGTGCGCACGCCCGGGCGCGCGTGCAGTCCGTCCTCCCGGCAGGCAAGGGCAACAACGTGGCGCGGGGAGTGGCGCGCCTGGGGGGCAAGGCCCTGGCCACGGGCCTGGTCGGCCGTGCCGAGGTGGCCGCTTTCGACCATAGCCTCTCCGCCGACGGCGTCCGGACCTGGTTCCAACCCGTAGATGGGACGACGCGGACCAACACTACCATCCTGGATCCAGAGGCCCGGACAACGACGCACCTGCGCGAGGAAGGCTTCACGGTGTCGCCGGCGGACCTGGAGGGTCTGCGGCGGATTCTGCTCGATTGCATGTGGGAGTCTTGCGGGGCGGCTGTCGTGTTCGCAGGCAGTCTGCCGCCGGGTTGCGGGCCGGCGGACCTGGCCGGGCTCATCGCTTCCGTGGCAGAGGCCGGCGGGCGGCTGGTGGTGGACACCAGCGGACCCGCGCTGCGGGCGGCTGTGGACGGCGGACACGTGGCGACGATCAAGCCGAACCTGACCGAGCTTCGCCAGTTGCTGGACGAGGAGGTCAGCCCGGAGCAAGCCCCCGGCCGGGCGCGGGAGCTGCTCGACCGGGTGGGGACGGTGCTGCTGACGCTGGGCGCAGGCGGAGCTTACGTGGTGCGGGAGGACGTCGAAGTCGGCCTCCGCTGCCCGCTACCGGAGGCGGAGCTGGGTAACACGGTGGGCTGCGGCGACGCGTTCCTGGCCGGCTGGCTGCGGGGCCTCGAGTTGACCGAGACGCCGGAGGAAACGCTACGCTGGGCCGTGGCCGCCGGTGCCGCCAGCGCCATGAGCGAGACCACCGTGGGCTACACGCTCGAGGACGTCCGCCGGCTGCTGCCCCGCTGCGAACCGGCCAACATCTAAACCACGGAGGCACGGAGAACACGGAGAACGACAACAACGACAGTAACAAGGATACACAGGATAGACAGGATACCACGGGGAAGACAACCCGGGTTTCCTCTCTTTATTCCTTTTGTGCCGTCGTTCGTCGTGCTCGTCGTGTCGTCGTGGTTAGTACGTTGTCTTTCTCCGTGTCCTCCGTGCCTCCGTGGTGAGTTTCAGTTCTTGAGGGCACTTAGAAGCCGCCGATCAGCTCGTCCTCCAGCTTTTTCTCCTTCTCCTCGATCTCCTCGCGGATGACGCGCGCCAGCCGCTCGATGCCCTCCTCGATCATCTCATCGGAGGCGTGGCTGAAGTTGAGCCTCATGCAGTTCTGCCCCCCGCCGTTGGGGAAGAACGCGTGCCCCACCACGTAGGCGACGTCGTTGGCGATGGCCTTGGCGAACATGTCACGGGTGTCAACAAACGGCGGCAGTTCCACCCACAGGAACAACCCGCCCTGGGGCCGGTTCCACCTGGCCCGTTCCGGGAAGTGCCGCTCCATCGCCGCCAGCATGGTGTCCCGCTTGCGGCGGTAGAACTTGATGATCTCCTCGATATGGGGGAACAGGAAATCGTGATACATGGCCTCGAAGATGCAGTACTGGGCGAAGCTGTTCGAGCAGAGGTCCTGGGCCTGCTTCGCGAGGCAGGCTTTGTTGACGATCGCCTCGGGAGCGGCCATCCAGGCGATGCGGAAGCCGGGGGCCAGGATCTTGGAGAATGAGCTGAGATACAGCACCCGTTCCTGCTCGTCCAGGCTCTTGATCAGCGGGACCTTCTCACCCTCGTAGCGCAGGAAGCCGTAGGGATCGTCCTCGATGAGCAGCACGTCGTGCTCGCAGGCAAGCTGGTAGATGCGCCGCCGCCGTTCCAGCGGAAGCGTTACGCCGGACGGATTCTGGAAGGTCGGTACCAGGTAGATGAACTTGGGGGGGCGCCTGTCCTTGGCCAGTGAGTCCAGCTTCTGCTCCAGCAGGTCCACCCGGATGCCGTCCTCGTCCAGGGGCACGCTCTCGATACTGGCCCGGAACGCCTCGAACGCCTGCACCGCGCCCAGGTAGGCCGGCGCGCCCATGACCACCACGTCACCGGGGTCAAGCAGTATGTGGCCCAGCAGGTTCAACGCCTGCTGGGAGCCGTGGGTGATCATGATGTTGTGGATGCTCTGAGCTGTGTCGTGGACCCGTCCCATTCCGCGCGCAATGGCGTCGCGCAGCTTGTTGTGCCCCTCGGTGGCACAGTACTGGAGCGCGTCGCGGGGGTGTTCCGCCATGACGTGCTGGATGACGGTGCGCAGTTGCTCGATGGGGAATATCTCGGGGTTTGGCAGGCCCCCCGCGAAACTGATGACCTCGGGGCGGTTGGTCAGCTTGAGCAGCTCCCGGATCTCGGAAGCGCGCATGCGTTTGCCGTTCTGGCTGAACCGATGCGTATGACTGGTGTTCATCAAGGGCCTCCTGGAAGGCACGCCGGGCGCCGTCAGGTTAGCAGTGCGGCGCGCCGAAGTCAACGCGTAGGTCCCGTCGCAGTGCGTTTCACTTCACCAGGATGTCCGCCCGCTGGAGTGTGGCGCCGGCGCACTCGGCCTCGACCACGGGCCAGTCGGCAGTCGGGGCGGTCAGCACCGCCGTCCCGTCGTCCTCGACCAGGATTGTGTCCTCGGACTTCGTGCCGCAGATGCTGGGGTTCCACCCGAACGCCTGCGCCGGATGCACTATCTCCGTCGAGCCGGGCGTGGCCAGGTATTCCCGCGGCAGGTATCCCGTAGCGCCGCCCTGGTGGTGCAGCTTCCACTCGTCGGGGAACCCGCTGTCGGCGTATGCCTGCTGGACGTCGGCGAACACGTCGGCCACCTTGCGGCCCGGCCGGGTGGCCAGGATGGCGGCAGCGTCCACGCGGCAGACGGCCTCGTGCCGCGCGCGCAGGTCCTCGCCAGGCTCTCCGAAGTGCACCAGGCGCGTTATGGCGCAGATCAACCCCTGCCGGCGCCCGCAGGTGACCAGCATCGCGCAGTGCTCGACAGTCGCATCCTTCGTGACGCAGTGGCGCCACCGGGTGATCCGATCGTCGGCACCCACGAACAGGACCACCGGCGTGATGCCCCGGCTGAGCAGTTGGCGCCCCAGCACGCCGGTCACGTCCCGCTCGGTCATCCCGCGCTCGACGGACCGGGCGGCCCGCTCCATCGCTTCGGCGCAGTCACGTCCAAGTGCCGTGTAGCGTTCGATCTCGGCGGCGGTCAGCGTGTAGCGGAGGCGGGAGAACTCCGCCGGCAGCGGCGGCAGGCCGGCCGAGCCGTCATCCGCCGCGAAGCGGCCGCCGGCGCTCGCGCGCCCGATGATCTCCTCCCGCCGCTCCGGCTCGTGCCAGGGGTATGTCTCCGCTTCGGTGATGCCCGTGCCGTCCAGCTCTTCGGTCAGCAGCCGCTCGGTCTCGATGTTGTTGGCCAGCAGCGTCGCTCCGCCGGGCCGCACCAGCAGTGTCCCCATGCCGGTCTCGCTGCTGGTGACCACGGCGTTGCTGGCGCCGCAGCCCAGCCAGGCGAAGTTCTCCGCACGGCTCAGCGCCAGGCCGGCCAGCTCGTGCTCGGCCATGAACTGCTCGAGCCGCTCCATCTTGACCGCGAACTCCTCGCTCCTTCTCATGGCGATTCCTCTCTGTGGCGGTATTGATCGAGCCAGCGTTCCAGGTCCTGCGGCGTATCTATGCCCACGCCGCGGTGTTCGGTCAGGGCGACGCGGATGGTGTGTCCGGCGGCCAGGGCGCGGAGCTGCTCGAGCTTCTCCGCCTGTTCGAGCGGGGAGGGCGGCAGATCCGTGTACTTCAGCAGGAACCCCCGTCGGTAGCTGTAGATGCCCAGGTGGCGCAGCAGCCGGGCGGGGGCATCGGCCGGCGGTCCGGCGTAGCCGCGCAGGTGGGGGATGGGGCTGCGGCTGAAATACAGCGCCCGCCCGTCCGCGTCCAGCACGACCTTCACGGCGTTGGGGTCGCGCCACTCCGCCTCCGTCTCGATAGGACAGGCCAGCGTGCCCATCGCTGCGTCCTCATGCTCTGCCAGCAGCTCGATGACGGCCTCCACCTGCTCGGGCAGTATCTCCGGCTCGTCGCCCTGGACGTTGACGATGACGGGATGGTCCAGGTCGGCGGCGACCTCGGCGATGCGCTCGGTGCCGCAGGTGTGGGCGGGGCTGGTCATGCGCGCCTCGCCGCCGAACTGCTCGACGGCGTCCGCGATGCGCCGGTCATCGGTGGCAACGATCACGCGCCCGGCCGACGGCGCGCGTGCGGCGCGTTCGTAGACGTGCTGTATGATGTATTTGCCCGTGACCCGGAGGGCCTCTTCCAGGATGGGCTTGCCCGGCAGGCGGGTTGACGCATAGCGGGCGGGTATGATGACGGCGGCTCGCAACGGCACGGGCTTCCCTCGCAGTTGTGGAAGGGCCATTGTAGCTGCGCCGCGGCGCGAATCAAATCATCCCACCGGGCGCAGCAGGGCGGCCCGCGCGTTCTCCTTGATGGCAACGCCGTGGTCGGCCACCGTCAGGACCGACCGGACCCGGCCCCCGCTGAGCACGATCGGCGCGATGGCGCAGCCGCAGCTCAGCAGCCGGTTGTTCGTGACCAGAAGCAGCGGCGGGGCGCCGTCCCTGACCGACTCGTTGAAGGTGACAACATAGGCCCCCGGCCGCAGGTTCCACCAGCCGTAGTCGTCGGCGGGGTCGCGCTTGACCGGCTCGATGGCGGTGGCCGGCGCCTGTTCCAGTTCCCCTCCGCCGAAGTCAATGCTGCCCCGCGCCTCCAGCCGGCTGACCTGGCCCACGGTCAGATGCACCCCGTCCCGATCCACCTGCTTGTCGCGGTAGACGGCATCTTCCAGCCACTCGTCGAACAGCTCTCCCGGTTCCATGTTCGGACTCCTTGCACTCGCTTCGTCCCCGAGTATAGCGGAGACGGCGGCGGAGTGCATCCCCGCGCCCCGGAAGCAGTTCCGCGCATGAGGCACGGCCGCCCTGCGGGCTTCGAAGCCCTGGCGCAGCAGGCTCGGCCGTGATCCTTCCTTCGCTCCCAGCCGAGGGCGGCTGGGCTACATTGTCCGTGTGTGCCGCGCCGGACTGACGCCGCGTGCTTGCACTGGCCGGCCTGTTGGCGTAGATTCGGTGCGCCCATGGAGAGCATCTCTGTCATCCAGTCGGCCGACCTCGCGGAAGCCACAGCCGCCCTTTACCGGCGGATCAACACGCATCTGCGCGAGGACGTGCGCGAGGCGCTGGCGCGTGCCTTCGAAGCCGAGCAGGCCGAGCCGGCCCGACAGGTGATGGCGGCCATCCTGGAGAACGAGCGGATCAGCCGCGCCGGGGGGCTGCCGCTGTGCCAGGACACCGGGCTGGCCGTCGCCTTCGTGCGCATGGGACGCCGCGTGCTGCTGAAGGGCGGCACCGTGCAGGAGGCGGTTGACGCGGGCATCCGACGTGCCGTTGCCGAACAGCCTTTGCGCGCCTCGACCGTCGCCGATCCCCTCGGCCGGCAGAACCGGGGCGACAACACGCCGGCGGTCGTCCACCTCGAACAGGGCGAGGGCGACGAGATCGAGCTTCACCTGCTGGCCAAGGGCGGCGGGGCGGAGAACATGAGCACCATCCGGATGCTCAACCCCGGCCGGGGGCGGGAAGGCGTGATTGAGACCGTGCTGCAGGCGGTGCAGGAGGGCGGCGCCAGCGCCTGCCCGCCGCTCATCGTGGGCGTCGGCATCGGCGGCGACTTCGAGCGGGCGCCTCTGATGGCCAAGCGCGCGCTGTTGCGCGACCTGCGGGAGCCCAACCGAGATGCCGATCTGGCCGCATTGGAGGAGGAACTGCTTGGGCGCGTGAACGAGCTGGGCATCGGGCCGCAGGGCTTCGGCGGGCGCACCACGGCCCTGGCCGTCCTCATCGAGGCCGCCCCCTGCCACATCGCCAGCCTGCCGGTGGCGGTGAACCTGGAGTGTCACTCCCACAGGCACGGGACGGTGACGCTGCGTGGACAGAGGCGTCCAGGCGGGGCAGACCGGTGAGTCGGGCAGGGGACGCCGGACGCAGGGACCTGGCAGTCACGATCGCCGCCGGACTGCTGGTGGCGGCCTTGCTGTTCGCCCTTCCACATCTGCGCACGTGCGGGCGGAGTCCCGCCTCGGTGCGCCGGCGCCGTGTCACCCACGTGTACGACGGCGATACAGTCCAGGTGGCCGGGATTGCTGAGCGCGTGCGCTTCGTCGGTGTGGACGCCCTGGACGGGCACAATAAGGACAAGGCCCGCCGGCAGGCCGAGCGCTACGGCCTCTCCACCGCGCAGGTGCAGTACTGGGCCCGGGAGGCGACCGAGTTCCTGCAAGAGCGCCTCGAAGGCCGCGAGGTCGTCCTGCGCCGGGGAGCCGAGGACATAGACGGGTACGGACGCCGGCTGTTCTATGTACATGAGGCCACGCAGGACGGCGAAGCCGGGCCGGATGTCAACCTGCAGTTGCTCGAGCGAGGGCTGGCGGTGGCCTACCACGGGTTCCCCCATCCCCGCCTGGAGCGTTACCTGCAGGCGGAGCAGCGCGCCTGGGAGCAGAGAAGGGGGCTGTGGGCCGATGCCCGACGGGGGCCGTGAGGCGGACGCGCTGCCCGAGACCGGCGGCGTCTACGCGCTGCTTCTGAGGGTCGAGGAGGGCGTCTCGGTGCGCGTGGGAGCGTTGGGTCGGCTGCGCTTCGAGGCCGGTTGGTACTGCTATGTGGGCAGTGCGCGAGCCGGCCTGCGGGCCAGGCTCCGCCGCCACCTGCGCGCGGAGGGCAAGCGGCTGCACTGGCACGTGGACTACCTGCGGCGGTATGCGCGGCCGGTCGGGGCCTTGATCGTCACGAGAGCCGATGCGCAGGAATGCAGCCTGAGCGATGCCGTAGCCCGTGCGGCCGACCGCAGCGTGCCCGGTTTCGGCGCCGGCGACTGCCGCTGCCGGAGCCACCTGCACTACTTCCGGAGCGATCCCACCGGCCGCTTCGCCGAACTGGTCTCCCGACGCGATGCGGCTCTCACTGGTAGGCGCAGCGTCCCCGCCGCGCAAGATCCGGCGGGCCGCCGGACCTATCCCTTCTGCGGAGGCCGGCTGGAAGGCGCCCAATGGGTGAATCTGGCG
>JAWOCH010000109.1:0-24482 GCA_046483865.1 Candidatus Brocadiia bacterium
TGCTGGAGCGCCTCGTGGAAGCGGCCCTCAGCCTCGGCGGCGGACAGCGCATTGCAGACCCCGGCCGGGAAGAGGCTGGGGAACTGGCGAGCCGCCTCCGAGAATGACCTGCCCTCCGTGACGGCATGGCGTATGGCCCCGAGTGCCTCGTTCATCTCGCCCCAGGCGATGTCCGCGCGGAGCTTGCCAAGAGCCTCGACCAGCGGCACACCCGAGGAGACCATCAGCGCCAGCAAGCGCCACCAGCGCACCTCTCGCTCTGCCGCCGGCTCGCAGCCCAGCGGACAGATGTCCCCTGCTTCGATTGCCTCGGCGATCCGGTCGGCGGCCACGTCGAGCGCGCCGCCCGACTCCCCGGCGCGCACAAGCGCCTTCAGGACATCCGTGAACTTGGCCGGCTTCCCGGACATGGTCTCGGACAGAGACGCGCCGCTTTCTATCCCTTGCGCCATTGTTCGCGCCGTGACGCGATAGGGCGTGTCCTCCATCTGACCTGCGACCGCGTTGAGCGCGTCGACGAGGGGGACGCCCTCTTTCAGCTTCCCGGCCAGGGCTCGCCAGAACTGCACGTGTTCTTCGCGGCTTGCCAGACGGTCCTGTGCCATGATCTATCTCCCGGTCAGGTTCGGCCGGCCATCGTGCGGGCCGCTTCGCTCTGCGCCCTTGCGCGCAGGTAGCCGCGCTCCCGTTCGCGCAGCCACTCCATCAGGCGCTGGCGGCGCACGCGCACAAAGCCGGCCACATCGAATGCCGGCAGCTCGGCCACCAGCTCGTCCAGTGCCTCCAGAGGCAGCCGCAGGAACTCGGCCACCTCCTCGAGGGTCATTATCTCCGGTGCGCCGCCGCCCAGTTCCTCGGCGATCAGGCGGCGCGTCTCCATCAGCAGCCGGGCCGGCGGCTCGGGACGCGGCATCAGCCGCAGTTCCCGCCCGATCCGGCGAAGCGCCGTCAGCGCACGGGCGCAGTCGGCACACCCGGCCACGTGGCTGCGCAGTTCCGCCTCCCGCTCCGGCTCCAGCTCCCCGGCGGCCAGCCGGGACAGTTCCTCGCGGTTTGTCGCGCACTGCATATTCATGGCTCCTCGTAGCTCTCCATGCGGCGGGTCAGCTCGGCCCGCGCGCGATGTATCAGCGTCTTGACGGTGCCCAGCGGCGCCTCGAGGGTCTCGGCGATCTGGCGGTAGCTCATGCCTTCGAATGCGTAGAGTGCTATGGCTTCCCGCTGCCGCTCCGGCAGTCTGATCACCGCCCGCCGGAGGGCTCGCATGTACTCGTCCGCCTCGGCCTGCTCGGGCGGTTCCGGCACGCTGGAGACGGGTTCGGGCACGAGCGGAGCGCCCAGGGAGGCCGACCGCCGGCGCGTCTCCCGCCGCAGCCGGTTCAGGCACAGGTTTCGCGCGATGCGCATGATCCACGCCCGGAAGCGGCCCCGCGGCGTGTAGTCACGTGCCGTCCGGGCCACCGCCAGAAACGTCTCCTGCAGCACGTCGTCCGCCCCCGGCGAGCCGTTCAGCATGGCACGCGCGAAGGCGTAGACCGACGCGTAGTAGCGGTCGAACAACGTATCGAAAGCGTGCGGATGGCCCTCCCGATACATGCGGATCAGTTCGTCGTCGGTCAGCTCGTCCACTTCCGCTCCCCGGGTCGAGGCGCCTCCATTGTACTGAACAATCGCGCGGCCGAAATGTTTCGCGGTTTTGCCGCGAGGGCCATTCGGTTGTTTGAGTGAAGCGATCCGACCTGCCGGCCTCACGCCCCGAAAGCGGTCCGGAGCTGTGTAGCACGGCCGCCCTCGGCCGTGGTCCTTTCTTCGGCCCCAGCCGAGGGCGGCCTTTCGGCGGGCTCAAGGCCCTGAGCGGAGTCGCAGGGCTGGGCTACATGTTTGGCTTCTGCCCGGCCGGACCGGTGCCGAGTCCCAGCGACTATCCAATGGCCTTGTATTGCCGGCCGGCCCTTTGACGGACGCCGTGGCGGACGTTACGCTAAAGGCTGTGCAAGGCCGTACGGGGGCACAAGCGAAGGGGGCAGAGACCATGATGCCATGGGGCTACCGGTCCGTCGGAGCCGCGCTGATCGTGACACTGCTGCTGCCGGCGGCGCTTGCCGCGCGGGTGGACGCCGGCCAGAAAGAGCCGTCCTTCTACGACCACTACGCCGCCGTCCTGGAGCGGTTCGTGGACGAGGACGGCATGGTGGACTACCGGGCGCTGAAGGCAAACCGCGGGGAGCTGGACGCCTTCGTCGAGCAAATGGCCCGGCTGGAGCGCTCGACCTACCGCGACTGGACCGACAGGCAGAAGATCGCTTTCTGGATCAACGCCTACAATGCGCTGACCCTGAAGACCATTATCAATCACTATCCGATCAAGCCCACCTTCCCCGCCCGGCTCATCTACCCCAACAACAGCATCCGGCAGATAGAGGGCGTCTGGGACGACATCGAGCATACCGTGATGGGCGAGGACATGACGCTTGAGGAGATCGAGCACGAGGTGCTGCGGAAGGAGTTCGACGAACCGCGCATCCACGTGGCGCTGGTCTGCGCCGCGATGGGCTGCCCGCCGCTGCTGGACGAGCCCTACCGGGGCGCTGAGCTGGACGAGCAGCTCGACGGACGCGCCCGGCGGATGCTGGCCGACCCGAAGAAGTTCCGCATCGAGCGGGGCAGGGGGCGCGTCTACCTGTCGCCGATCTTCGACTGGTTCGGCAAGGACTTCATCAACCGCTACGCGCCCGACAGCGGCTTCGAAGGCCACAGCCGGGCCGAACGGGCCGTGCTGAACTACCTGTCCCGCCACGTTGACGCGCCCGACCGCCGCTATTTGCGCACCGGCGATTACAAGGTGAAGTACCTGGACTACGACTGGTCGCTGAACGAACAGGACGAATCCTGACCGCGGGAACACGAGCAATGGATGAGAACCCGATCCACGAGCTGTACGAGCTGGGACAGAGCGTCTGGCTGGACCAGATAAGCCGCGCGCTGCTGGACAGCGGCGAACTGCCCGGCTTGGTGGAGAACGCAGAGGTGACCGGGGTCACCTCGAACCCGACGATCTTCGACGGCGCCGTCTCCGGAAGCACCGATTACGACGAGTTCCTCGCGGAGTTCCTGGCCGACCGCCCGGGGGCCGAGCCGCAGGAACCCTACGAGGCTCTGGCCGTGCGGGACATCCGGGATGCGGCCGACCTGCTGCGGCCGGTCTACGAGCGCACCGATGGGCGGGACGGCTACGTCAGCCTGGAGGTGGACCCCGGGCTGGCCTACCAGACGGACGAGACGATCGCGGAGGCGCGGCGGCTGTGGGCGTGCGTGGACCGGCCGAACCTGCTCATCAAGGTGCCCGCCACCGATGAGGGCCTGCCCGCCATCACCGCCCTGCTGGCCGAGGGACTGAACGTCAACGTCACCCTCATGTTCAGCCGCCGGCACTACCTGGACGTGGCCGACGCCTACCTGAGCGGCATCGAGAAGCTGGTCGAGGCCGCCGGCGCCCCCTCGCGGCTGGCCTCGGTGGCGTCATTCTTCGTCAGCCGCATAGATGTGAAGGTGGACGAGATGCTGCCGGAGGGGCACCCGTTGCGCGGGCGCATCGGCGTGGCGAACACGAAGCTGGCATATCGCTTGTTCCAGGAGACGTTCAACTCGGAGCGTTTCGCGGCGCTCGACGAGCGCGGCGCGCGGCGCCAGCGGTTTCTCTGCGCCAGCACGAGCACCAAGAACCCCGACTACAGCGACGTGCTCTACGTCGAGGAGCTGATCGGCCCGCACACCATCAACACCATGCCGCTGAAGACCCTGGAGGCGTTCCGCGACCACGGCCACCCGCACGAAAGCATCACGGCGGACCTGGACAGAGCCGAGTCCGACCTGGAAGCCTTGGAAGACGCCGGCATAGACCTGAACACAGTCTGCGAGGACTTGCAGGTAGAGGGCGTAGAGAAGTTCGCCAACTCCTTCGACGCCCTCCTGGAGACGCTGGAGGACAAACGCGCGGCGCTCACCACTGCCGGGTGAGGATCAGTCAGAAGGCAGGCGAATGTTGAGGATTGAGGCGAGGAGCTGGCAGAAGGCGTCGTGAGCGTCGGAGCTGGTGTCCAGGATTTCGTCGAGACTGAAGAAGTGTGTCGTGGTCGGCGACTCTCGCCTTGCCGTTGCCTCGTCCACCTCCGCCCGCATTATCGTCCAGAACTCGAAGAAGCCCCGGTTCTTGGCCTTTTGGTGGCTCTTCTCGGCTTCGCCCAGTCTGTTGTGGACGTTGGAGACGTCTCTGCCGCCCTTGATCTCGACGGACACCAGCGGCCGCATGTCAGAGCGGAGTTTCTCGGTGATCCGGATATCGGGGTCCGCTGAGAACTGGATCAGCACGGGACGACCTGAGCTGTTCTCTATGCGGATGGCGCGCTTCGTCTGCTCCTTGATGTGCGGCCGGACGATGTCCTGTATGAGGTCAAAGACCTGGCGGGTTGAGCGCTGGCCAATCTTGGCGTTCTGGCTCCCACGCAATTGGGGGCCGATGGTGAGCATTTGAAGGTCATGTGCGATGGAGAGGGAAAGGTCGTCCAGTCCGCGGACCAGCAGCTGGCCCGTGCTGACAAGGCTGCCGCATAGCTCTCTGATGTCGTCCGACAATCTGTCGGGGATCTCTCCTGACTCTTCGAGGACTTTGAAACGGCCATACGGCCCCCGGTTGTAAAACTGTTTCTGTGAGAGGCCGTACAGCAGCCGGTAGTAGCCCAGAAGGTAGGGGTCGGCTCTAATGATGCAGGGTACGGGGAAGAACACTTCCCCCCGGATGCCGTAGCTTGCGACTCTTGTCAGCTCCGTTTCCGAGACAAGGCGGGCGAGCTGGTCGTCGAGTTTCTGGATTTCCGTTCCCTGCACCGCCCGCCGCAGCGCCTCCAGGAGGTACAGCTCGCGCATGTCCTGGAGGATGTAGTAGAAGGCGATCTGGAGGTCGGGCTTGAGGGCCACGAAGCGGCTGTCACCAGAGTCCGTTGGCACTTGCCCTCCATCCTAGCCTGCGCAGGGCGATCTGCGCGTAGTCCGGATTAAGCTCAATCCCGAGGAAGCAGCGGCTGAGTCTGAGGGCGACTTCCCCCACGGTTCCCGAACCAAGGAAGGGATCCAGGACCCGGTCGCCTTCGGCCGTGGCCGCCGCCACGCAGGGCTCTACCAGCGAGCGCGGGAAAGTTGCGAAGTGGGCGCCGTTGAACGACTCGGTGTTGACCGACCAGACGGTCCGCCTGTTCCGCCAGCGCCTGCTGCCCAGCGCCGGTTCGCGCGCTGCCTCGTAATCGTAGTAATACTGCTCCGCTTTGCTCAGCAGGAAGACGTGCTCATGCGCCCTCGTGGGCCGGTCCTTAACGGACTCCGGCTGGCAGTTGGGCTTGTGCCAGATGATCTCGGACCGGAGGTACCACCCATCGGTCTGGAGAGCGAATGCCAGCCGCCACGGGACGCCGACGAGGTCTTTCGGCTTCAAGCCTTCGGGAGTCGGCGGTCGATAGTCCATCGCCCGGCCGGGGTTCTTGTCGTCCTCGGCACGCCAGGTCCGGTTGCCGCTGGTGTAGCAGTCACCGATGTTGAGCCACAGGGTGCCGTCCTCGGTCAGGACGCGACGCACCTCCGCGAATACATCTCTCAACCTGGCAAGGTAATGGTCGAGGCGCTCCTCCGCGCCTATCTGCCCGTCTATCGCGTAGTCCCTCAGGCCCCAGTACGGTGGACTGGTGATGCAGCAGCGGAAGGAGCTGTTCTTCAGCGACTGAAGCACGCGCAACGCGTCGCCGACGACGATCTCCGAGCCCGACCCGTCCGGGTCGAAGAAGACCTGCTCGCAAACCAGGCCGCTGTCGGTCTGGGCTTTCTGCTGTCGCATCTGGGCGTTGCCACTGCTCCGGGGATGATGACGCACCAATGGTAGGAGCGGCGCGGGACGCTGTCAAAGCCACGCCCCCATACGCCGACGCACGGGCACACGCAACCGCCCCAGCCCTCACACCCGCCGCATGACGCCGACTACGGGGCCGTAGATGGCGAATTCTTCGGCGTTGCGGTCTACTACGATGTCCTCGTAGTCGGGGTTCTCGGCCACCAGGCGGACCTGGTCCTTGTTGACGTAAACGCGCTTGACGGTGGCTTCGTCCCCGAGGCGGACGGCGGCTATGGCGCCGGTGCGCACCCGCGCGCCGCTGTCCACCACCACGTAGTCGCCCGGCAGGATGCCGGCGCCCACCATGCTCTCCCCCTCGACCTGGAGGGCGAAGGTCTGTTCGTCCACGCCGAACAGGTCGTTGGTGGACAGCGAGCCCTCCAGGTTCTCCACCGCCAGTATGGGCGCGCCGGCGGCGATGCGCCCGACCAGCGGGATGCCCTGGGGGGACAGTTCCTCGCGTATCTCGATATTGCGCGCCTTGCGGTTGCGCCGCCGGATGTAGCCCTTGCGCTCGAGCGCGTCCAGGTGGTCGGTGGCGGCCTTGGGACTGCGGAAGCCGAAGTGATCGGCTATCTCGCGCACCGTCGGGGGGCGCGTCTCCTCCCGCATCACGCTGCAGATGAAATCGAATACCTCCCGCTGTCTGTCGGTCAGACCCTTTGCCATCGTCCGTGCCCTCTCACGCTGGAGTAGGTTTGTCGCCGCCCGGCGGCGCATACTGCGGCCCAACAAATGTATCATACCATACGCACCACGGGCGGTGCAAGTGCCGAGTGGCGCCCCTGAAGCGGACTTGGCCGAGGAGGCGTTCTGCTGTAGAATGTCTGTCGTGGGGGTAGTGGGCAGACAACACACGGAATCAGGCGGGCCACAGGAGCGCCGCTACCGGGAACTGCAGCGACGGGCCGACCGCATCAGTTCGCTCATCGTCGCCAGCGATTACCCGGCGGTGGACGTGGCCATTGAGATCCGCCGTCTGCGGGAGTTCGCACAGGCCCACTTCCCCGGCTCGAAGCGCCTTTTCCGCATGGTCTACGAGAGCCGCTTCCGGCGCCTGTGGGAGCAGTTCCGCGGCGGCGCGGAGCAGCCGCTTCCGAACTGGTAGTCAACATCGTCGTAAACGGAGGTGCAGTTGAAGTGAACCGCACAAGGATAGGCGTCATCTACCACTCGCAGTCCCAAGGCAACACGGCCGCCGCCGCCGAGCACCTTGCCCGGGGGTTGCGCGAGACGACAGATCTGGAGGTGTTCCTCCGCAACACCTACGAGGAGCCGGTCAAGCCGGTGGTCCTGGCCGACTGCGCCGGCGTGGCGTTCGGAACGCCGGACTACTTCAGCTATCCCGCCGGAGCGCTGAAGGTGTTCATGGACGACTGGCTGATCGCCAAACGCCAGGGAAACGACCGGATCGAGGACATGCCGGTGGCGCTGTTCATGACCCACGGCGGGGGCGGCGCGGCGAAAGGACCCTTCGAGGAGTTGTTCCATCACGTCGGGCCGCAGGTGGGCGAGACCATCAGCATCGAAGGCCGGCCGGACGAGGACCAGGCGGAGGCGCTGCGCCAGCTCGGCGCGCAGCTTGCCGAGGAGGCCGCCGGGTTCGCTCAGGAGGATTCCTGACCCCGACTCAACTGAGCCGCGACCAGCAGCAGGGCGGCGACCAGGTACAGCCAGTGGCTCAGGCCACGCCCGCCGCCGCGTTCCACGAACGCCCGGCGCTGCAACGCACGCGACACGACCTGCACGGGCGTCGTCGGCATTCGCTCGCCCGTCTGTCCGGCTCGCCACGCAGTGCCGTCGCCGGCGGCGGCCCAGGCGGCCATCGCCTCCGGGCGGGCCTGCGTCCTGACGGCGGAGCCGCCCGGCGTCGCGGGCAGTTCGCCCCCCTGCTCGGTTCCGACCACCACTGTGTGCAGGACCGATCCCTGCCGCCGCATGCGCCGGATCGCTTCGGCCGGATCGTCCCCATGCACCTCCCCGTCGCTGAGCAGCAGGACCACGCCGGGGCCGCCGTCCCGCTCGAGCAGCCGGGCCGCCGCCCCCAGCCCGGCGGACAGGCGCGAGGAGCGGTCAGACATCATCTCGGCATCTGTCGCCCTCAGCACCGTCAGGAAGGCCGCCCGGTCACGCGTCGGTGGGCAGACCACCAGGCCGTCCCCGGCCGCCGCCACCAGCGCCGTGCGAGCGGCCGGGAGCAGGCCGGCGATCCGCTCGATTGTGCCGCGGGCGGCGGCCAGCCTGTTCGGCTCGGCGTCGTAAGCACTCATGCTGCGTGAGACGTCGAGGACGAAGACCACGGGCGCCCCGCCGGCCTCCTCGCCGTCGGCCCCCATCCACACAGGCCCGGCCCCGCCGACGACGAGAAGCGCGAACGCGACCAGCCGGAGCGCGCCGCGGGCGGCATTCGGCCGGGTCGGCACACCCAGCGCCCGGCAGGCCCGCCGAACCCGCCCGGCCGCCCGTGCCCACAACCACGCCAGCACGGGAACCAGCAACAGGCCCAGCAGGAAAGCAGGACGCTGCACGTGCAGGGGGGGCATGAATCAGCCTTCGGAGGTTGCCTTGAGTATCTGCGTGCCCACGCCCCGGTCGGTGAAGATCTCCAGCAGCAGCGAATGCGGCAGGCGGCCGTCAATGATGTGCGCCTTCGGCACGCCCTCCTCCAGGGCGCTCAGGCAGGCCCGGACTTTCGGCAGCATGCCGCCGGAGATGGTTCCCTCGGCGACCATCTTCTCCACATCGTCTTCGGCCAGGGTAGGCAGCAGACTGTCGGGTTCATCGGGGCGGGCCATGATGCCGTGGACGTTGCTGAGGAAGACGACCTTCTCCGCATCCAGCGCGCCGGCCACGGCCGCGGCCGCGGTGTCGGCGTTGACGTTCAGCAGTTGGCCGGCGGCGTCACGGCCAACGGGTGGCACCACCACGACGGCTCCTTCCCGCGCGGCGCCCAGCAGCTCCGCGGCGGCCACGGTATGCGCCTCGCCCACGTAACCCAGGTCCACTTCGCTGCCGTCTTCGGCCCGGGCCGTCTTCTTGCGGGCGAGGATGGGACAGCGACTGCCGGTGAATGCGGCGTAGCCCCGTCCGCCGTGGTCCTTGATGCGTCGCACCAGATCGGCGTTGATCTCCTCGACCAGCACGCGCACGGCGACCTCGAGGGCGTCGGCGTCGGTGACGCGGTGTCCCCGCACGAACCGGGGCCGGAGGCCCGCCTGCTCCATGGCGCGCGATATCTGCGGCCCGCCACCGTGCACCACCACGGTGCGGATGCCCACGGCGGCCAGGAACACGATGTCCTCCAGCACGTCGTCCAGCACCTGGTCGGACGCCATGGCGGCGCCGCCGAATTTGATGACCACGGGTCGGCCGGCGAAACGCTGGATGTAGGGCAGCGCCTCGATCAGCACGTCGGCCTTCCGGATGGCGTCTTCCATTGGTCGGGGCCCCATTTGTGCAACGTGGCGCGCGGCATTCTACCACGCTCCCGCGTGGGGCGTAAAGGCAGCGGGGCAAGCGCGTGCGGCTTTCTTTTGACAGGCGTGAGAGGTAGCCTATAATGGCCGGAAACGGGAAAGCGCTTTGTACACATGTCGGTAAACGTCTTCAGAAACCGTCTTTGCGTGGGGCTGTGTCTGATCCTCTGCGGCCTCGCCGGGCCTGCGCTGGCCGCGGGCCTGGGCGCTGCGGGGGAGGATCTGGCCGGCGACCTGCGCGCTATAGACCCGTCCGAGCACATCCGCTTCTTCGCCAGCCACCAGAGCCGCTACACGGGCTATCCCGGCTGCGAGGAGTCCGCCCGGTACGTGGCCGAGCAGTTCCGCCGGATCGGCCTGGCGAACGTGGAGACTTCGCGCTTCACGGTCGTTGTGCCCATGTCGGCGCAGAACCGTGCTGTGGCTGAGGGCGGTGCTTCGCCCCGGGCCGGCACGGAAGCCGCTGCGGGCGCCAGCCTGCGGATCGGCCAGGCCGAAGTGCCACTCTACTGCCTGCTGCCCAACTACGCCCGGCTGCCCACCACGCCCGCCGACGGTCTGAAGGGGGAGCTGATCTGGGCCGGCAGCGGGCACCTGGAGAACTTCAACGGCGCCGACGTGAAGGGCAGCATCGTCCTGATGGAGTTCAGCTCGGCCAGCCGCTGGCTGAACGCGGCGCGGCTGGGGGCCAGGGCGGTGATCCTGCTGGAGTCGGACCACCCGTTCCGCGCCGACGCCGAGGAGAAGTACCTGGAACAGCCGGTGCCGGTGCCACGCTATTACCTGCGGGAGGCCGAACTGCCCGCCCTGGCGCGGGCCCTGGGAGGCAAGCCCGGAGAGCAGCCCCGCGACGTTCTGGCGCGGCTGGGGCCCGGTCTGGACGGCACGGTCCACTCCAACGTCCGCTGGGAGGAGGTGGCAGCGGAGCGGATCAGCGGCGAGATACCGGGACAGGACCCCGAGCTGTCCGACCAGACGCTGATCGTGTGGGCCTACTACGACAGCACTTCCGTGGTGCCCGCCCTGAGCCCCGGCGGGGAGAGCGCCTGCGGAATATCCGCCCTGCTGGAGATCTGCGAGTTCCTCAAGAAGCACCCGCCCCGCCGCAAGGTCAAGTTCATAGCCACCCCCGGCCACTACCAGGCCCTGGCAGGCATCCGAGACTATGCGCTGAAGACCGTCTACCCCCTGCGCGATGGGGCGGACAAAGACGCCGAGGAGGGCACCGGTGAGCCGTACTTCCTGATGGGGCTGGACCTGTCCAGCCGGCAGAACACGATGGCGGCTTTTTACAAGGGGCACTTCTACGACCAGCTCAGCTTGAGCGGCAACACGGGGGGGGAGGTCGCGCTGCAGCGGGCATACAGCGACTACTCCGCCGACCTGGTCAACTGGATGGACGAGCTGACCGACCGAGACGCCCCGGCCGAGGGCCTGAGCTATCAGAGCGGCATCGTCCCCCAGCAGGGGCGAGACTGGCGAAGCCTGCTGCCGGACCTGGTGGCCTTTGACGCGGAGGTGCTCTCTCTGTGCGGCTACCCCGCCGTTACGCTGGCTACTACGGGCGACCCGCGCAACAGCGTGAATACCCCGCTGGACAGCTTCCAGCGGCTGGAACCTTACCTGCCGAACGTGCGGCGCCAGGCGATCGGCGCCGCATACCTGGTCAAGAAAACCGCCGACGTGCCCGTTCTGCCGGTCGATCGCGAAGAGGTCTGGTCCCAGCGTAAGGCGGCCAGCATCTTCGGGCGCGCCGTCGAGTTCAGCCGGCTGCCCTACATGCCCAAGACCCCCGTGCCCAACAGCGTCATGGGGGTCAACATGCTGCGCAACGACCTGCCCAGCAAGGCCAAGAGCATGATGGGCGTGCAGACCTACGACTTCGAGCTGGCCAACGTGCAGGGCTACTTCGAGGTCTTCGGCCTGAGCAATGCCAAGCAGTACCGGGTGGACGGGTTCCTGATGTCCCCGATCAACGGCGTGGCCAGCAAGGTGGCCGAATCGGACCTGGTGGCAGCCACCAACCGCGACCGCGTGCGCGACTGGACGCGCCGGGAGACCGACGTGCGGCCGAACTTCTTCCGCTGCGCCTTGACGTGCCTGTTCGACCTGACTGATCCCCTGTCGCTTCAGGTGCTGGGCAAGAGCACCGCCCGGCGTGGCGACAGCAACAGCGAACTGCAGTACCTGGTCAGTTACGTGGGGCAGGACACGCCGGTGGCGGTCTTCTTCACCCAGCGTGACAAGAACGTGAAGTTCCTGCTGGCTTCGAGCGATGTCGGCTTCGAGGGCCTGCTGCTGAACTTCCAGGCAGAGACGCAGACGGAAGGCACCTCCCGCCGGGAGCGAACCGGCCGGGGCTACACCGTCGAGCAGGGCGAGAACTTCATCTACCGGACGGCCTTCCAGACCGTAGAGGATATGCACGAGCTGGATCGCTACCGGCTGGGGCGGCTGCGCAAGTCCGGCATCGCCAAGACCCAGGTCTGGAACCTGTTCGAGAAGGCCGGTACGCACATCGAAGCCGCCAGAAGGGCGCTGACCAGCCGGCGCTACGACGAGTTCTACTACCAGACGGGCATGGCCTGGGGCCTGGAGCGCCGCGTCTATCCCGACGTGCGTGACACGGCCACCGACGTGGTCAAGGGCGTGGTGTTCTACTTCGCCCTGTTGCTGCCGTTCGTGCTTTTCGCCGAGCGCCTGCTGATCAACTTCGTGGACATCCGTCAGAAGCTGCTGGCCATCGCCGGGCTGTTCCTCATCTCTTACCTGGTGTTGCGGCTGGTGCATCCGGCGTTCCAGCTCTCCCAGACGCCCATCATCATCCTGGACGGCTTCTTCATGCTGGTGGCGGCGACGGGGACGATCTGGTATCTGATCGGCAAGTTCAACATAGTGATGGAACACGTGCGGCGGAAGGTGGACATGATCCACCGCGCCGACGTGGCCCGGGCCAGCGCCACCATGGCCGCCTTCATCCTGGGCATCTCCAACATGCGCAAGCGCAAGGTGCGCACGGGGCTGACGGCGGTCACACTCATCCTGCTGACCTTCACGATCCTGTCGTTCACCAGCTTCGAGACTTCGCCGGCCCGCCTCCTGGAGTACGCCTCCAGCCGGAGGGCGCCCTACGAGGGCGTGCTGCTGCGCGGGCTGGGCTGGGGCCCGCTGAGCGAGTTCGTGGCCGACGACATGCTGACCTTCTTCGAGGTGCAGGGCATGAAGGCGGCCCCGCGAAGCTGGTTCGTGAACCGCAACAAGAAAGAGGAACTGCAACTGGAGGTCGAGCGGGCCGACGGAGGGCGCGGCCGGGCCGTGGCCAGCGCCATACTGGGCCTGAGCCCGGAGGAGCGGCACTTCGCCGGCCTGAGCGAGCCGCCCTACCTGGAGCAGGAGTGGTTCGACCCCGCCATGGAGGACTGGCCGTTCGTCTGCATACTGCCAACCCGCATGAAGGAAAGCCTGCGGATCGAGACCGGCGAGATCGGCCAGGCCCGCATCAGCGTGCTGGGGCGGGACCTGCGGGTGGTGGGCGTGTTCAACAGCGGCGAGCTGTTCCGCTACGAGGACATGGACGGAGAGGAGATCACGCCGGTTGACTTCGTCGCCCAGCAGTTCAAGGAAGGCGGCGCAAAAGGCGGAGAAGGACTGGCCCTGACCGCCACCGGCGAGGTGGACGTGGAGACGTTCGTCCACCGTAAGTCCGCCAAGCAGGAAGAGGAAGAGCAGTACATCCACATGGAGCCCGACCGGGTGCTGTTCATCCCCAACGAGCTGAACCTGCGGCTGGGCGGCACGGTTCGCGCGATAGCGGCCGGGCCGGGGGCGGCGTCGGCCACGGAGAAAGTGCTTCGCCCGTTCCGGCAGGTGCTGGAGCAGTTGCTCAGCCGGGTGAACCTGGCCCTCTACGCCGGCTACTCGGAGACACCGGACGGGCCCGCCCTGGTGCATCGAGTGGCAACCCGCAGCCGCCTGAGCGTGGGCGGCTTCAAGGGGCTGGCCGTGCCCATCATCATCGCCGCCCTCATCGTGTTCAACACCATGCTGGGCGCCGTCTACGAGCGCATGACCGAGATCAAGACCTACGCCTCGGTGGGGCTGGCGCCGATGCACATCGGGGCTTTGTTCTTCGCCGAAAGCAGCGTGTTTGCGGTCATGGGCGCCATGCTGGGCTACATCTTCGGCCAGCTCGTCAGCAAAGTGCTCGTGCAGATGCCCTTCCTGCTGGAGGGCATGTCGCTGAACTACTCCAGCATCAGCGCGGTGTGGTCCGCCCTGCTGGTGGTGGCTGTCGTCCTTGCTTCCACGGCTTACCCGGCCTGGATGGCGGGCAAGCTGAGCGTTCCGGACGAGACCCGCAGGATGCCCATCCCCAAGCCCACCAGCGACGTGTGGGAGATACAGTTCCCCTTCACGGTCAGCTCGAAGGAAGCGTTGGGGGTCATGGCCTACCTGCGGGAGTATTTCGAGAGCAATGACGAGGATGCGGTGGGCAGCTTCACCGCCGACAACCTCGATTTCCGCATAGAGGAGCGTGATGGACGGGAGAGCGTCGTGCTGGCGGCGGACGTATGGGTGGCGCCGCTGGACATGGGCGTCAGCCAGCGCGTCAGCATCGCCTCCGTGCCGGACCCTGAAGAGGGCGAGATCACCTACCTGTTCTTCACGATCACGCGCAAGAGCGGCGAGTTCCAGACGTGGCACCGGATGAACCTGGGCTTCCTGAAAGACCTGCGCAAGCAGTTGCTGATCTGGCGCCTGGTCACCCCGGAGGCCAAAAAGCGGCTGGCCCGGCAGGCAATGGAGCTGCTGGAGCTGGAGCCGGCGGCCAGCGCCACCTGAGCCCGGCCCGCGCGCAGGCGACCTCGGAGGAAACGGCCTGACCGATGCCTGAGACCGAAGACTACCTGCAAATACGCGAAGAGCAGGGCGAGGTCACCGAGTTCCGCGACGGCTTCGGCATCAAGGCCGTCCTGGCCGGCCTGTTCGTGGCCTTCGTGGTCATGCCGGGCTCCATGTTCATGTGGCTCATGCTGGGCCAGCAGCTCGGTGTGCCCGCCGTCTGGGTCACGCTCATCATCTTCCTGGAGATCGCCAAGCGCTGCCGCACGACGCTGACGCGGCAGGAGATGTTCGTCATCTGGAGTGTGACCTGGGGCATCCTGGGCGCCGCCATCATGCGGCACGGGATGACGTTCATCTGGATGCAGTACTTCGTGCGCAGCGACGCGGCCGTCCAGTTTGAGATAGCCAACCAGATACCCTTCTGGAAGGCCCCCCCGCCGGGCAGTGAGGCATATGCGCTACGCAGCCTGCTGCACCGGGACTGGTGGCCCATGCTGGCCCTGATGGCGTTTTTCATCCTCTGGGGCCGGCTCAGCTTCTTCAGCCTGGGATACGCGCTGTTCCGGCTGACCAGTGACATCGAGCGCCTGCCCTTCCCCCTGGCGCCGATCCGGGCCAAGGGGGTGACGGCCCTGGCGGAGAGCGACGAGGAGACCTGGCGGTGGCGGTGCTTCTCGGTGGGCAGCACCATAGGAGTGGCCTTTGGGATACTGTACGTGGCCATACCTGTGCTATCGGGGGTTTTTCTGCGCCGTTCTCTGTACCTGATCCAGGTTCCCTTCTACGACTTCACCAAGCAACTGCAGGAGATCTCCTGGTTCCGGGCGGTGCCGCTGGCCATCAGCACGAACCTGCACGGCGTGTTCTGGGGCTTCGTGCTGCCGTTCTGGGTGGTGATGGGGCGGTTCGTGGCGGGTGTGCTGGGCCGGTTCCTGCTGAACCCGCTGCTTTACCGCACCGGGGTGCTGCAGATGTGGGAGCCGGGCATGGACTACATCCAGACGGGGCTCGCCAACCAGTTTGACTTCTGGCTCAGCTTCAAGATCGGCACCGCCCTGGCCGTGGCCGTCCTGGGCGGTTGGACGGCCGTGACCCAGCTACTGAAAGCCCGGCGCAAGGACAGCTTCTTCCGGTTCGAGACGCTGGCTCCCCCCAAGGGACGCGGCGACGTGCCGGTGCCCATTGCGCTGCTGTTCTACGTGGCAAAGACGGGCTGGATCATCGTCGTGTGCCACCTCCTGGTGCCCAAGTTCCCGCTATGGATTCTGATAGGCTTCGGGTTCGTCTACACGCCGCTGATCAGCTACGTCAGCGCCCGGCTCAACGGGTTGACCGGGCACCGTGTGGGCATCCCCTACGTGCGGGAGGCGGCCTTCGTGCTGAGCGGATACAAGGGTGTGGACATATGGTTCGCCCCGGTGCCCATGGGCGACGCAGGCCAGGGGGCGGCCCACTTCCGGGAGATTGAGCTGACGGGCACCAAGTTCACCAGCATCTTCAAGGCCCAGCTCTTCCTGCTGCCGCTGGCGGTGGTCACGAGTCTGCTGTTCTGGTCGTTCCTCTACAAGATCAGTGACATCCCGGGCGACTACCCCTACGCGATGCGCTTCTGGCCGCGCGATGCCACCGTGCGGGCCTTCTGGATGACGGCCACCACCACGGGCAACGCGTTCTTCCTGAAGGCCATCAAGTGGCGCTTCATCGGAGCGGGTGCGGCCTACGGGCTGGTTCTGTATCCCGTTCTGCGCCTGATAGGCGCCCCGACCCTGTTCGTGTACGGCACGATCCAGGGCATCGTGGGGGACCCGGCCATGTCTTTCCCCATGGTGACCGGTGCGCTGCTGGGCCGCTACTACATGGCCAAGGTCTTCGGCCGGGAGCAGTGGCGGGAGTACACCCCCGTGCTGGCGGCCGGCTTCGCCTGCGGCATGGGGCTGGTGGGTATGGGATGCGTGGCCATTCGGCTCATTGCCAACGCCGTCACGATGGTACCGTTCTGATGAGTGCAGAAGACGACAACAACGAACAGGCCCAGGTCGAGCAGCAGCAGGAGGCGCCCGTCAGGCGCGAGCGGGAGACCGGCCGGCTCCTGCCCCGATGGGTGAAGAGGACCATCTACGCCGTCTTCGGCCCGCTGGGCCTGATAGCCATCGTGCTGATCGGCAGGTCGCTGGTCGTCCAGCATCGGCTCACGTTCGCGGTGGACGCCATCGAGGGCGACCTGGAGAGCACGCTGTCCTCCCTGTCCGCCCCGCTCGGAGAGCAGGCCATGCAGATACTGCAGAGCCATCCGGTGGACGCCTTCCTGTTCTGCAACCAGGAGCTGCTGCAGGAAGAGGCGGACGACGCCCGCATGGCCCGCGCCCTCGCCTTGCGCAAGGCCATCCAGTGGGGGGACATCACGCGAAAGCGCAACCTGCTGCGCCGCGTGGTGGACGCCATGGACGAGGAGGGCCGGCTGCGTTCGGACGCGCTCGAGCCGGGCGACATCGAGGTGCTCGCCCGACTGGTCGAACAACGACGGGCCGAGCCGGAGAGGACCTACGCCGAGGACCGCATCACGGACGTTCTGGAGTGGATCGTCGAAGGCACGCCGACCCAGCCGACCGGCGTGGAGCGGCGCCGCATGACCTCGCTGCTGATGCAGTATGAGAAGAAGAGCTTCGTGGCGGGGGTGGCCGAGGCGCTGGACCAGCTCCGGCAGGAATGGAGCGTATCCGACGACCAGACCGCCAGATCCGCCGCCGAGAAGTTCGCCGTCATGCTCGAGGACCAGGCCGTCGGCCTGACCGAGGCGGAAGCGGAGCTTTGCCGCCAGCGCGCCGACGCCTGGGAGGATCTGTATCGCAACGGCACCGTCCTGCTGGCCCGCGCGGGCAGAACCGTGCTGGAAGACATCGTCCGCCAGGGCCGCTTCCTGGACCATCCGCACATCTACCAGTACATCAGCATCCTGGGCAACCGGTTCGGCCGGGTCAGGCGCCACGTGGCCGACGGAGTCTGGATGCTGCGGCACAACGTGTTTGCCATACGCTTCCTGGGGGAGTTCGCCGCCAGGGCGAACATCAACCCCGTCATGGCCGTCGAGACCGTCCGGCTGACGCGGGAGGAGCACGAGCGCATGATGCGCCGGGCCAACGACCGACGCATGCTGGAGTGCGTGCGGCTGCTGGGCCGGCTGGGCGTGGACTACGTGCGCAACACCGACGAGTATGAGCTGACCCGCGCCGAGGAGCCGAACGAGTTCGTCAGGAGATACGTCGTCCACACCCTGGAGACGCTGGAAGAAGACGAACGCGTCGGGGCGGAGGCCACCCGCGCGCTGGAGCAGATCCGCCAGGCCGACAACGCCCGCCCCGGCGGCCCCATCCTCTCCGTCCCCGAAGCCTGATCCAGGCCCGAAGCTCAGACACGGACGGACACGGATACGCACGGATTACAGCAGTACAGAGTCCCCGCCGTTGTGCCGTTCATCCGCGTTCATCTGCGTCTATCTGCGGTTCCTCCTCCGGGCCCGTCGGCACGACGGCCTTCTGCCAGCCGCCCTGTTTGAACATGGCAAAGGCGAGCACGGCGCAGACTATGTTGGCCGCCACCATCGCCGTGTAGATGCCCATGCTGCCCCAGGCCATCACGAAGGCCAGCACGTAGGCCACCGGCAGGCGCAGCACCCACAGGCGCACGAACCCGATGATCATCGCCGGTGTGGTGTGGCCGGAGCCGTAGAAAGCCGCCATCAGAACCATGATGACCCCGAAGAAGTAGCTGGAGGCCGGCACCACCTTGAAGAATCGCCCCGCCTCGGCCACTACTGCCGCGTCCTCGACGAACAGCCCGGCGACGGCCTTTCCGTGCAGCAGCAGGAAGAGCAGCGGCAGCAGCAGAACCGCCGCCACCAGCCCCGCGCACAGACGCACCGCCCGCCGCGCCAGCCGCGGCTTCTTCGCCCCAAGCGCCTGGCCCACGATGGGCGCGGCGGCCATCGCCCCCGCACGCGCCGGAATGGTGAAGAAGAAGATGATCCGGAACCCCACCGTGAACGCGCCGATCACCGTGGTGCCCAGCACGTTGACCATGGTCTGGAACAAGACGAAGCCCAGCGAGTCGCTGCTGCGGTTGACCGCCAGCGGGAAGCCCACCTTGCCCATGCGCGCAAGCGTCGGCCAGTGGGGCTTCAGGTCGGGCAGTCGGATGTGCAGCCCCGCGCGGCCCCTCTGCAGGAACGCGTAGCAGACGAACACCTCCACCACCCGCGCGCTGAGGCTGGCCACCGCGGCCCCGCCCGTGCCAAGGGCCGGCATGCCGAGCCAGCCGTGGATCAGCACAGGATCCAGCGCGATGTTCAGCACGTTGGCTACAAGGCTTATCAGCAGCACCGTCACCGTGTCCCCCAGCGCCCGCAGGCAGGAGGCGTAAGCGATGGTGAACCCCATCAGGGGGAAGGCCAGCAGCGATATGCGCAGGTAGGTGACCGCCCCGCTGACGGCCCTCTCCGGGACACGGACCAGGTGGAAGATCTGTCGCGTGAACAGCCACATGGGCACCGCCGCGGCAAGTCCCAGCAGAGCCAGCAGCAGGACCGTCTGGGCGGCCGCCTGATCGGCCCGGCGTTCCCGGCCGGCGCCGGTGTACTGGCTGACCAGCGCCGTGCCGGCGTTGCCGAAGCTGATTACCAACCCGAAGACCACGAAGAAGAACGGCCAGCAGACCGCCTGGGAGGCCAGGGCCGTCTTGCTCCAGCGGCCCAGCCAGAAGGCGTCCGCCAGGTTATAGAGGGAGTGCAGGAACGTCTGCGCCGCCAGGGGCGCTCCCAGCCGGAACAGGTTCCAGGTCAGGGAGCCGGAGGTCAGGTCCCTCTTGCTGCGGGTCTGTGGGGTGCCGTCGGTCATGGGGGGGCCGGGCCGGCGCGGGGCCGTCCGGAAGGCAAAGAGAAAGGGAGGCCGTCGCTTCGGCCTCCCGCAGTCTGGTCAGCTTAACTCGGCGGGTGCGTCAGTACTTCAGGTCGCCCTCGAGCTTGTAGGCGGCGTCCGAGTACAGATCCAGCCCGAACACCGACAGCACCAGGTCAAAGACCTGGGAGGGATCCACGCCGGCCCGCAGGTAGATGCCCGAGTGCAGTATGAACGGCTCCGGGATGGCCACCTCCAGGCTGAAGGTCTCCCAGTCCTGCCAGCCGCGATGCATCCACGGCAGCGATTCCCAGCTTATATCGCTGCCCTCGTAGTCAACAAGCAGGCTCGTCTCGGTGGGCTCGTAGATGAGCGTCTTGGCCGGGCTGTTGAACAGGGGGTCGCGCAGGCTGCGCATGTGCTGGCGCCAGCCTTCCATGTCGCCGCCGGGCGTCTTGTAGGCGTTGGCCCAGACGGGCTCCTGCTTGATGTAGATATCGTGCAGGGGCCCAAGACCCAGCTTGCGGCGCACGTCCACCGTGGCGGACAGCCCGCGCCGATCCCAATCCAGGTCACCGGTGGCCTTGAACAGGGCGCCCAGGTGCAGGAACTCGGTCGCCTCCGCATACAGGCCGAAAGCCGGCGGGATAGGTCCCACGGCCTGCGGACCGTTGGAAGTGGGTACAACGGGCGGCACCACGCCGATGGCGAACGTGCCGCAATCGAGGACGTCGTCACGCACGTTCCTCAGATAGCCGCAACCTCCGGCGGCCAGAATCAGCCCGATCCCAAGCGCAACCACAGCGACCGCTCTCAGCGTCTCAGCCTTTCTCATCGGTTCGTCCCCGATTGCAGTCCCGAAGTTCCCTGTTACTGGCCAAACGTACGCCCTTCTTCCAAGCATCTTACATAGCGCGCCGGGCAAGGTCAAGGTTGTTCAAGGCCGGATGGGGCCATTCAATTGTCCGAGTGAAGCGATCTGAACTGCCAGCTTCGCGGTCCAGAGGGGGCGTGAGACCATGTAGCACGGCCGCCCTCGGCCGTGATGCTTTCTTCGGCCCCGGCCGAGGGCGGCCTTTCGGCGGGCTCAAGGCCCTGAGCGGAGTCGCAGGGCTGGGTTACACGTTTCACGTTGCTCTGTAGGAAGCATGGCTTCACTCCTACGAATCGCCGAGCGTCGTGGACCGTGCTGCCCGCGCCCTGGAGCCGGGCCCAGAGAAAAGGCCGCACCCGAGGGTGGCTTCGCCGCGCAACGCAAGAACCCTTCGGGCGCGGCAGGCCGGCAGTTCCGCTGCACGTTGAGCCGCTCAGACTACCCTACGTGGCCGCCGGGAGGTCCTCCGCTGCGAGGACCGCCTCGATAGCTGTCCTGTTCCGCCCCGCGCCGGCTTCCCGAGGAACCTACGTTTTCGTCAAGGATACCTACGTTTTCGCTATTTACAGCATAGCCTGCTGGTGGTAGAATCGGGACGCCGACGAGAGACGGGACATGAGCGCCTCGCGCTGTGCTTTCGCGCAGGGCCGAACAACTGCGGCAACTTCGTTTTTCTCAAGGAAGGAGGCGATGCGGACGGTTTGCCGCGGCTCCTGACGGAACTGCGGTGTCGTTACGGCCCCCCGGGCCGCACCCGCGCAGGCGTCGCCCCCGGCGGCGCGGCGTGCGCGAGAGAGTGAGGTGACCTGCCCCCCAGGTTGCCGCCAGACATTTGTGGGGAGACTGCGATGTACACACGTAAAGGTAAGATCTGGGCGTTCTTGCTGATGGCAACCATCGTGGCTGGACTTGCCGCCGTCCAGCCGCAGGGCGCCACCGGCGCCGATCTGACGGCGGACTACACGTGGGATTTCGTGAAGATTGGCGGGTTCACCTGGTTCACCAACATCTACGTCCACCCCGGCGGAGCCGGGCCTATCTTCAATAACAGCGATACGGCCTGCCCCTACCGCTGGGACGAGGCGAACCAGAAATGGGTCCCGGTTGTGACGGCCGATTCCATGCCGGACCCGGGCGGCTATCTGTTCGACTACGACTGGGAGACGACCGACGGCGAGCCCGGCACGCCGGCCCCCAACGGGCTGAGCCTGGTCGGAGCGCCCAGCAACGCCAACGTCGCCTACCTGGCATACCAGGACCAGTTGTCGGCAACTGATAGCGGGAACGTCTATCGGAGCACCGACCAGGGCGACACCTGGACGCTGCCCAACGGGGGCACTTTGAACCTGTTCATGGCGCCCAACGGCACGGCCCGACAGTCGGGTCCGCGCCTGGCCGTGGACCCGGCGGACGAGAACGTGGTGTACTTCGGCTCGCAGAAGGACGGACTGTGGCGCACCACCGACGGGGCCCAGAGCTGGACGCAGGTCACCGACGTGCCCGTGCCCGCCGACGAGAACGGCGTCACCTGCGTGGACATTGACCCGAACTCCGGCACCACCGGCGGTCTGACCAATACGGTCTACGCCAGCGTTTCGGGCAGCGGCGTCTACCGGACCACTGATGCCGGAGGGAGCTGGACGAACATCGGAGGGCCGACGGCGTGGGTGCGTGCGGCCAAGGTCGGCGGCGACGGTACTTACTACGCCGCCGACAGCAACGGCGCCCTGCACAGGTACTCGGGCGGGAGCTGGGCGGACATCAGCCCCGGCTCGATCTACGGCGTGGCCGTGGACCCGTTCGACGCGAACCGCGTCGTTGCGGTCAACAAGCACTCTGAGACCTACCTCTCGACCAACAAAGGCGACAACTGGTCGCAGCTCGGCTACAGCGTGGACTACAACGGCATAGCCGCCCAGGCCCAGCGGGCGAGCGTGGACAGGATCAAGCTCGCCTTTGATACCGGCGTGCAGGACAAGCTGTGGGCCGCGGAGGCATACGGCCTGTGGCAGTGCGACATCAGCGCCGGCACTGCGGACTGGACCTGTGTGAGCCACGGCACCGAGGGGTATGCTTCCCACAGCATCGTCAAACCCCCGGGAGGCGGCGTGCTGACCGGCCAGATGGACGGTGGCGTCTACCACCACCCCGACCCCGGCCAGTACAGCAGCGAGCAGGTCTGCACGACCGTCAGCAACTGGCAGTACACCAACGGCTGGGGCGTGGACTATTGCGTCGCAGACCCCACGTTCATAGCGGCGGCGTCCACGCCGGGCAACCAGTGGGTTGATGACCACAGCGGCTACTCCAACGGCGAGGGCGCGAAGAACACGTGGACCAAGTTCAGCTCGCTGCCGGGCTACGACGGCCAGACGCCCACCGGCATCGCCGTCTCGGCTACAGACCCCGACAACATCGTGGTCTACGACGGAAGCCAGAATAACGTCTACAGGACCACGGACTGCGGCAGCTCCTGGAGCGGCGGCACCAACCTGGGCACACCCATGATCACAGGGTGGGGGCCGGGCGTGAACGCAATCGCCGCCGACCGGGTCGACGGCGGAACCTTCTACGTCTACGACTGGGGCAACGGCGGCGTCCTGTGGCGCACCACCGATGGTGGGGCCAACTGGACCGACGTGAGCACGGCCCTGCCCGGGGCCAACATGTCGGATATATCTGCCACGCCGGGTCAGGCGGGCCACGTCTGGTTCTGCGCCGACTGCGGCAATTGCGGCGGCATTGGCCTGTATCGCTCGACCGACTACGGCGCCACCTGGTCCCAGATCAGCGGCGTGGACCTGGCCATAAGCGTGTGTCTGGGCAAGGCCGACGACGGGGCCACCTACCCCACCATCTACCTCTACGGCACGGTGGGCGGGGTTGAAGGCGTGTTCCGCTCCACCGACGAGGCCGCGAGCTGGGACAAGATAGCCAACGTGGCGCCGATGGGCCTCTACGCCGGCTGCCTTTCGAGCACTGCCGATCAGGATGTCTTTGGAACGGCCTACTTCAACCTGGGCGGCATCGGCAGCGCCTACGGCGAGCTGACCGGCGGGGACACGACCCCTCCGGCGGCGCCCACCGGGCTGGCCGCAACGGCGGTAAGCGACACCCAGATAGACCTGGACTGGGACGACAATACCGAGCCCGATCTGGACAGCTACAACGTCTATCGGGACACCGTCCAGATCGCCACTGGCGTGACCGTGAGCAACTACAGCGACACGGGCCTCGCGGCCTCGACGCAGTACTGCTACACGGTGACCGCTGTGGATACGTCGGCTAACGAGAGCGCGGATTCCAACCAGGACTGCGCCACCACCCAGGCTGATACCACCGCTCCCGCCGCGCCGACGAATCTCACGGCCACCGCGGGCGACACGCAGGTAAGCCTGGATTGGGACGATAACACGGAACCCGATCTGGACGGATACTACGTCTACCGCGATACAAGCAGCGGCGGGCCGTACACTCAGATCGCCACGGTCTACGGCGCCAGCAACCACACCGACACCGGCCTGACCAACGGCACGACCTACTACTACGTGGTGACGGCGTTCGACACGTCGGCCAACGAGTCGGGTTACTCCAACGAGGCCAGCGCGACGCCGCAGGTCGGCGGCGACGGCCTGACCGGCGACTACTACGACAACATGGATTTCACCAACCATGCGCTGACCCGGATTGACCCCACGGTCAACTTCGACTGGGGCAGCGGCTCGCCGGACCCCTCGATGGGCGCCGACACGTTCAGCGTGCGCTGGACCGGCCAGGTGGAGCCCCTCTACTCGGAGACTTACACCTTTTACACCACCAGCGATGACGGTGTGCGTCTGTGGGTGGACGGCCAGCAGATCATTGATAACTGGACCGACCACGCGTCGACCGAGGACAGCGGGACGATCGCGCTGAGCGCCGGGACGAAGTACGACATCCAGCTCGACTACTACGAGAACACCGGCGGGGCTGTGATCCAGCTCTCCTGGTCCAGCGCCAGCCAGGCGAAGGAGATCATCCCGCAGTCGCAGCTCTACTCGAGCGGCGGCGACACCACTCCGCCGGCCGACCCGACGGGTCTTTCGGCCACGGCGGGCGACGGTCAGGTGTCGCTGAACTGGGACGACAACACCGAGGGCGACCTGGACAGCTACAACGTGTACCGGGATACCGCCAGCGGCGGGCCCTACACGCAGATCGCCACCGGAGTCGCCACCAGCGACTACACCGACACCGGTGTTACCAACGACACCACCTACTACTACGTGGTGACGGCCGTTGACACATCCTCGAACGAGTCGGGTTACTCCAACGAGGCGTCGGCCACTCCGACCGACAGCACGCCGCCGGGGGCGCCGACCAATCTTAGCGCCACCGCCGGCGACGGGCAGGTGGACCTGGACTGGGACGACAACGCCGAAGGCGACCTGGACAGCTACAACGTGTACCGCGATACCACCAGC
>JAWOCH010000313.1:0-2731 GCA_046483865.1 Candidatus Brocadiia bacterium
GACCGCTCCAGCAGTAGGTGCACAGGTCGGCCTCGGGCAGGCCGACGGCCTCTATCATCTCGCGCAGGCTCAGGTAGATCAGGCTGGTGCAGCCGAGGTCTTCGCGGATCCAGTCCACCATCCGGCGGTGCTCCGGGCTGTCCTCGTCCAGGTAGGCACCCAGGTCCTCGCACCGCCCTCCCTCCAGGGCGGCGATGGCGCGCCGGGCGGCCAGTTCCTCGACCGACCGCGTGGACAGGTTGTAGCGGCAGGGGAGCATCAGCGGCGGACAGGCGACGCGCACGTGCACCTCGTCGGCCCCGGCGGCCCACAGCTTCTGGATGGTCAGGTTCTTAAGCTGCGTCCCGCGAACGATGGAGTCCTCGCAGACGATCAGCCGGTTGTCACGGCAGATGTCCTCGATAGGGATCAGCTTCATCTTGGCGATGCGGTCGCGCACCTCCTGGGACGGCGGCGTGTAGCTGCGCCCGTAGCCGGCGGAGTATTTGACCAGCGGCCGGCGGAAGGGCAGCCCGCTCTCCATGGCGTAGCCGACGGCGTGGCCGGTGCCGCTGTCGGGCACGCCTGCGGCCAGGTCCGCCTCGGCGTCGTCCTTGCGGGCCAGGGCCTGTCCGCAGTGCTCGCGAACGGTCTCCACCGACACTCCCTCGTAGGTGCTGGCCGGGTAGCCGGTGTAGATCCACAGGAAGGAGCAGATCTTCTTCGGTCCGGAGCCGCCAACCAGGTCCCCGACGCCGTCGCTGTCGACGAAGACGATCTCCCCCGGCTGGAGATACTTCCTGACCGTCATGCCCAGGTTGGGGAACGCGCAGGTCTCGCTGGCGACGGCCGTGGTCCCGTCCCGCTCGCCGATGGCCAGGGGGAAGCGCGCCTGGCGGTCGCTTGCGGCGTAGATGCCGTCCTCGGTCATAAGCAGCAGAGAGACCGAACCCTCGATACTGTCGAAGACCGCCTCGATGCCGCTGACGACATCTCCCCGCTGGGCGATCATCTTGGCGACCAGTTCGGTCTGGTTCAGCCGTCCGTTGAGCACTTCGCTGAAGGTGACTCCGTCCCGCAGCAGACGGCCGGTCAGTTCCTCCACGTTCGTTATGAGCCCGGCGGTGACCAGGGCGGTCGTGCCGAAGCGGCCCTCGACGACGATGGGCTGGGGATCGAAGTCGCTGATGACGCCCACGCCCCTGGTGCCGGCGTAGGAGTTCGAGAACTCGTAGAACAGGTTCTTGAACTGGCCGTGGGCTATGCGGTGGATGCCGCGGTAGAGTTCGTCGCCCCAGATGGCCAGCCCGCCGAACTCGGTGCCCAGGTGGGAGTGGTAGTCGGTCCCGTAGAACAGGTCGTCCATGCAGTTCGCACGCGAGGCCACGCCGAAGATGCCGCTCATCGAGTCCTCCTGCCGGGGATGGTGCGCTGGATGAGAGTCGCGGGTATGTTAGCAGACTGCGAGAGGGTTTCCAGCGCGGGGCGAAATGGCGGCCTGACAGCGCCTACAGGCGCCATCCCCAGTAGCGCAGGAACTCGGCGAAGGGCCACATGTCGGACGCCTTCCGACGCCAGGGCTTCAGGCTGGTATAGAGAATCGTGTTCATCTGGTCCGCCGGCCCGTAGCGCTTGTCCTGCCCGACGCGCCAATCCAGGGCCCACCAACTGATCAGCAGCCGTTCCAGCGGTTTGCTCGAGCCCTTCACGAAGCCCTTGCGCGGACCCGAAGTCTCGAAGAAGGACGTCGTCCCGCCGTCCGTCGGCAGGGCGTCCAGCGACTCGATCGGCGCCAGCTCAGCGGGCACGACGCGGTAGCGCCACTGCGCCTCCTGCAGGTCAACCAGTCGCACGTCCATGACGCGGTGGGTTCCGTCGCGCACGAAGATGGCCGGCCTATAGCGCGGCGCGAACTCGGGCGGGTAGTTGAGCCGGCCGGGCAAGGTCTCGCCGTGCACCTCCTGCGCGCCGGCCTCCCAGTCCTCCGGCAGCGCCGCCGGCGGCAGGTAGCTGGTAGGCACGAACGCCAGGTAACAGCCGCAGGTGTGGACGGTGGTCAGAAGAACCGGCCTCTCGGCCTCGTCCAGCGTGATGATGACCAGCAGGCCCACGTTGCGCCCGACCGTCAGGTGGGGCAGCGGAATGCGCGGGAAGTGGACCCGGTAGATCAGGTTGGTGTAGCTGGCGCCCTCGGTCTGGAAGGGGCGCTCCCGGCCGTAGACTATCGGCCGGGCGTGGTCCACCCAGACCGTGTCTTCGCCCCCCTCCCGCCGCACGGCAGGGGCGCCGATACGGTTGTGCTGCTCGGCCCACGTCTGGAGCACGAACATCGGCGCGTACTGCGCGAGGCGAGCCCCGTCATCGCTGACGACATACGCCGTCTGCGGGTTGTCCCGGTGCGGCGCACCGGCGCAACCCGTGGACAGAAGAAGAGCCGCGAAGACGACAAGACCGACGAAAGCCGTCGGCTGAAGCGCACTCCAATACCCCATAGCAAGCCCCCTTTCGGCATGATCCCCAACCTCTATCATACGATTCTGGTCGGTTGCGGCAAGTGCGGGAGCGCACCAGGGTCATTCAGAAGTCGTCAGCAGCGCACGTTCCCCCGGCCCAGAACCCGCACAGTGTTGTAGCCCAGCCGCCCTCGGCTGGGGGCAGAAGACGGATCACGGCCGAGGGCGGCCGTGCCACATAGGGCAGGTCCCTTCTCGGGCAGCAACTCGGCAGTTCAGGTCGGTTCAGTCAGAGAATT
>JAWOCH010000327.1:0-5226 GCA_046483865.1 Candidatus Brocadiia bacterium
TCCGCTACGTGGAGCTGACTGGCTATCCCGACGAGCCGACGCGCGAGATGCTGACCGGGCTGGTGCTGCACACGGACTGCCAGCGGACCGGCTCCTTCGCCAGCTCCTGCGAGATGGTCAACCGGCTCTATGAGAACATCCTGTGGTCCCAGCGGGGCAACATGCACAGCGTGCTGACCGACTGCCCTCAGCGGGACGAGCGGCTGGGCTGGATGGGTGATGCGCAGCTCTTCGCGCCCAGCGCCTGCTACAACATGGACATGGTGACCATGCTGGAGAAGTTCGTGCGCGACATGCGCGACGCCCAGACTCCGGAGGGTGCCTTCCCGGACGTCTGCCCCTACGTGAGCCCGGGCGGCGTGCTGCCCTCCTCGGGCGCCCCGGCCTGGCTCGACGCCGGCATCATCATCCCCCACGTGATGCACCGGATGTATGGGGACGAGCGGCTGCTGGAGCGGCACTTCGACGCGGCGGCGCGGGCGGCCCAGTTCGTCTCCGAACGCAACCCGGACGGCCTGTGGCTGGAGGCGCGCGGCAACGACTACGGCGACTGGGTGCCCGCCGGCGAGGAGACCGACAAGACCATGTTCGCCACCTTGCATCACTACCGGTCGGTTTGCCTGCTGGTGGAGATGGCCGAGGCGCTGAACCGGACGCGCGACGCCAAACGCTGGCAGGAGAGGGCCGACCTTGTGCGCGCAGCCTTCAACGAGCGCTACCTGCGCGATGGACATTACGAAGGCGCCACCCAGACGGTCAACGCGCTGGCGCTGGCGTTCGGAATCGCGCCGGAAGAGCATCGGGCGAGCGTGGCGGCAGACCTGGTGGCGGACATCAGGGAGCGCGACGTGCACCTGTCCTGCGGATTCAGCGGCACCCAGTGGCTGCTGCCCGTTCTGTGCCGGGAGGGCTACGCCGAAGTGGCGCACCAACTGCTGCTCAACCGGGATTATCCCTCCTGGGGCTACATGGTCGAGCAGGGCGCGACCACCATCTGGGAGCGCTGGAACAGCGACAGCGAGGGCCCTGCCATGAACTCGCGCAACCACTTCGCCTACGGTTCGGTGGGCCAGTGGCTGTTCGCCGGTCTGGCGGGCATCGCCCCCGACGACGACGTGCCCGGCTTCGAGCGCGTCGTGGTGCGCCCCTACCCCGGCGACGCTGACGGGGAGCTGAGCGCCGTGCGAGCGAACTACGACTCGCTTCGGGGGCCGATCGAGACGGCGTGGGAGGTCTCCCCCGAGGGGCTGGACCTGGCGGTGCGGGTGCCGGCGAACGCCACGGCCGTGGTCTACGTGCCGGCCGAGGATCCGGCGCGGGTCACCGAAGGGGGCCTGCCGCTGGGAGAGGCCGAGGCGGTCGAGTTGGTGGGCACTGAACCGGGCCGCGTGGTCTGCGCCGTGGGCGCGGGGCTCTATCGGTTTGCCGTGCGGCGATAGGTGCGCCGTCAACCCGTGTCCCGCTTCTCTGCCGCGTGCCGACGTCCGTTTGCCGAGTCTGTTCCCGACGGCGGAACTCCCTCCCCGGCCTTGCATGGCGCATACTCGCGCATTAGTGTCAGATATGTACCCTAAGGGGCTATTGCAGAACCCCGTTCGTGACGAGGCCGAGCGAGAAACCCGAGGGCAAGGCGGCAGGCGCAAGAACCCCGGAGGCGTGGCTGAACGCCACGTCGAGGACGTTCTGTGCCGACAACGCAGCCAATCGGGCTTCGCAGCCGGCCGCAGTAGATCCGGGTTCTGCAATAGCCCCTAAGCTTCCTTCCCGAGGTGCAGGATGATGAAGCCAGACGGGCTCACAGGCCGCCGCCGGAGCAAGCGCGGCGGCCGGCCGGTGCAGGCGGTGGTCGTGGATGGCGGGGGTGTCCCGGCCGAGGAGGTGCTGGCGGCGATGCGCTCCGGCGGGCTGCGCGTGGTCGCGGAACGCACGGTCGCGGGTGAGCCGTGGCGCATGGTGCAGGCCTGCACGGAGAAGCCGGACCCACCGGATCTGATTCTTGTGACCGACAGGGCTGGGGTGGCAACCAGCGTCGAGGGCCAGATAGACACGGCTCGCCGCCTGCTCAAAGGCATCCCGCTGGTGGTGGTCACTCAGCGCGAAGATCCCCAGCGCTTCCAGCAATACAGGGAGCTGGGCGCCTGGCGGGTGTTGAACCGGGCCAACGCGCGACAACTGGCTGACATAGTGCCAGAGCTCCTGCGAAAGGCCCGCCATCGCGGTGCGCGTGGCATCTGCGCCAGCAAGGGGCTCAAGGGGCCTCCTCAGGGCGCGCTGTTGCGCGCGGCGGCGGAGCTGAAGGATAAGCTCTGGCGCATCTGTGACCGCATATGGATCAAAGACCACGATCTGAAGCTCATCTATGCCAACGATGTCTTCGCCCGGGATGTCCACATGACCCCCGAGGAGTTGGTCGGTCTGACCGACTGCGGCCTGTGGGGTGAGGAGACCGGCGAGGAGTTCCGCCGCCGAGACCGACAGGTGATGGCGCAGGGACGTCGGGTGGAGGAGCCCGGCTGGCGGGGCACTGTCACCCGCAAGATCCCAATCAGCGACGCCGACGGGCAGAGCGTCGCGCTTGTGTTGATGCGCGCAGTGCCGGACGAGGACCGCCGGCGTATGGAGGAGGCCCTCTACACGGTGGCAGATCTGGTCGTCTCCTCCAACGATGCCATCACCATACTGGACGCGGACGGCACGATACGGAGCTGCAACCCGGCCGCCGCCAACATGTACGGATATACCGAGGAGGAACTGGCCGGCCGGAGCGCCGCCGACATCGCTGCATCCGGACACCGCGAAGCACTGCTGAGCGACCTGCGCCGGGCTGCGGACGACCACGAGACCAGCCGCCGTGAATCAGTCCATCTGACCAAGGGCGACGCGGAGGTCGAGGTGTCTGTGACGGTCTCTCCCGTCCTCGGCCCATGGGGTGAGCTTCTGGCCGTCTCGATGGTGGCCCGTGATATCAGCGCCCGAAAGGGCGTTGAACGCGCCCTGCGGCACAGTGAGGAGCGCTTCCGGCTGATGGCCGAGACGGCCTTTGACGGGATGAGTATCGTCGAGTTGGAACCCGACAGTGGTCGCGAGCAGCTTGTCTTCTGCAACGCGCGCTACGTCGAGATGTCCGGTCATACGGAAAGCCAGCTTCGGCAGGCGGACGATCTGCGACCATTGCGTGCCACTGGCCCCGAGCTGGCGTCGGTCCAGGCAGTCAATATGCTGCGCAAGGAGTATGTGGACCCGGCCTATGAGCGGCAGTGCTCCGAGCGCCTTGCCGAGGGACTATCCGTCCGAGAGCTGGGCTCCTGGAACCGCCCCGACGGGGCCGAAAACTACCACGAGCGCTCCTGCGTCCGCGTGTCGTTGGACGGGAGGCACTACCTGTTCTCAGTGGACAGAGATGTGACCGAGGCTCTGCGACGCGAGAGAGAGCTGAAGGAAACTCTCGAGGAGATGGCGCTGTTCCACGGCGAGCTTGACCGGCTCGGGTACGTCGGCGAAGCCCGGTCTGAACGGACAGAACCCCATCGTGCGGAGATAGAGCAGATTGCCCGGCGACTGCGGGAGGACCCCGTCGAAGACTTCGATTTCCGCGCCGCCGCACGGCGCATGAACCTGTCTTACGGCTACTTCCGTAGGATCTTCCGCCAGTATATGGACCGTGCCCCGCACGACTACTTGCTGCTTTGGCGCATGAGGAAGGCTGCCCGCCTGCTCAGAGAGCCGGACAGGCTGGTCAAGAGCGTGGCCCGTGAGGTCGGCTACACAGACCGTGTTCAGTTCTCGAAGCTGTTCAAGCAGAAGATCGGCCTGTCCCCCACCGCATACCGAGAGGCCCTGCGCCGCACCCAACGCGCCCGGCCGTGAGCGCCGACCGTGCAGTCGAACCAGGCGGCAATGAAACGGCCCCGGGCCCGCTGGTGCGGGGCCGGGGCCGCTGGTGCCTATCCTCTGCCCTCGGGCCAGGCGTTGTCGGAGTCGCTCTGCAGGGCCTCGCCGGTGACCTCCGCCAGGTAGCAGAGGTCGGTGGAGTCTCACAGCGCGCTCCACAGGATCGGTCCCGCCCGGCTACGGCGGGGCGGGCGCTTCCTGACGCCTCTACCGTCCTACCATTGCACGACCAGCTCGGGGGGATCGGTGCTTTCCCGCGAGCGGTACTGCTGCCAGCCGGTGAAGTCTTGCGCGAGACAGAACGTAGCAGTGCCGTCGCCAGACGCCTCGGCGTCCACGTAACCGGTCACGTCGAAGGAGAGCCACTCCCCTTCCGGGCCGGTGGCCACAGAATCGAGCTGGTTGCTGCCCTTACCGGGCAGCGTGCCGCATTCCTCCCAGCCGTCCGTCGTGGCGTCCCAGATAGAAACGTTCATCGTGACGTACTGGGTATTGTTGCTGTAGACGCGCAACGTGGCGCTGCTAACCGGCGTGCCGACCGACGAGAGGTCGAACTTCATGAAGCCCTCATCGTCCGGCCTGACCACCAGTATGTCATCCGTGCACCACGCACCGGGGGAATCATCGGCCACCGGATTGAGCGTCGTCGAACCGCCGCTCCCGGTGGTCGAGTAGAGCTGCGACTGCGGGATGATCTCCTCGGTCTGGCTCGCGCTGGACCAGTAGAGTTCAATCACCGCACCGCCGGCGTTCTCGTAGTAGTCAAGCTGGACGTCGTACTTCGTTCCGGCACTCAGGCTGATGGTGCCGGTGTCCTCGGTCGGGCCGTGGTCGGTCCAGTTGTCAATGACCTGCTGGCCGTCCACCCACAGCCTGACCCCGTCGTCCGAGAGCGTCTTGAAGGTGTAGGTCTCCGAGTAGAGGGGCTCCACCTGGCCGGTCCAGCGGACGCTGAACGTGTCGGCGCCCATCGAGGGGTCCGGCGAGCCGCTGCCCCAGTCGAAGTTGACCGTCGCGTCAACCCGCGTGAGGGCATGGCTGGTGAAGTCCATGTTGTCGTAGTAGTCGCCGGTCAGCCCGTCCCCGTCGCCGGGACCCGGTCCGGACTGCGTTGTGGCGCAGTCCTGGGCGGACTCGGTGGACTCGTTAGAGCTCGTATCCACCGCGGTCACCGTGTAGCAGTACTGCGTCGAGGCACTGAGGCCCGTGTCGCTGTAGCTGCTTGAGGCGACGCCGGAGGCTATCTGGCCGCCGTCGCGGTAGACGCTGTAGCTGTCCAGATCGGGCTCGGTATTGTCGTCCCAGTCCAGGTCAATCTGGCTGGAGCTGACCGCG
>JAWOCH010000001.1:0-8918 GCA_046483865.1 Candidatus Brocadiia bacterium
AGAACGACTCCGGGCTGACCCCGCTGCACCTGGTATGCACCACCAAGAATAGGTCCATGGCTGATTACTTGTTGTCTCGGGGAGCCGAGATCCACGGCAGGACAGACGGGGGGGAGACCCCTCTTCATAAGGCGGCCTACTACGGGCGCCTGGCGGTCTTGGAGCTGCTGCTGGAGCGTGGCGCTCAGGTAGATGCCCGGGACAACTGCGAGGAAACGCCGTTGCACGAGGCCACGCACGCGCTCGACAAGGTGGCAGTAAAGACCACCGAGCTGCTGCTGGATGCCGGTGCGGACCCCAACGTCAGAGACAAATGGGGCCGGACCCCACTGGATCTGGTTGCGCTGAAGGGCATGGCCGCTACGGCGGGACGCCTTCTGGCGGGTGGCGCTGAGCACAGCCTGCGCAGCGCCATCGGACTGGGCAAGATGGCTCTGGTTGACGAATTGATGGAGCAGGATCCAGGCGCAGCACAGAAGCGGGACCGCTGGGGGCAAACGCCGCTGCACTGGGCGGCAGACGCGGGCAACCCGGAGGTGGTACGATACCTAGTTCAGCATGGGGCCGAGGTCAATGCCCGCGATGATCATGGCGAAACACCGCTGCATGAGGCAACATTCGATGAGAACGTCGAGGCGATGGAAATCCTGCTATCAGGGGGAGCCGCGGTTGATGCGGCTGATGACAGGGGGATGACGCCGTTGTACTGGGCTGTGAGCTGGAGGCGGACAGCAGCCGTGAAGTGTTTGCTGGCGTATGGGGCCGATCCCAGCATCAAGAGCAAGAAAGGATGGACGCCGCTTGACGCGGCGAAGACCCAGGAGATTCGCGACCTGCTGCGCCAACACGGTGCGGTCCGGTAGCAGCGCCCGGCGGCGTGGCCTGGCAATGCCTCCAGGAACGCGACGGCAGCGGCGACCTGGTGGCGCAATACACCTACGCCCCCGGACAACCGGAGCCGACGAGGCGGAGGTCGGCGAAGGGCAAGGCCCGGAGCCCCGAGCGCCAGCGAGGGCGCGAAGCCATGCGCAGCGCAACATAGACAGCCCGGCCATCCAGCAGCGGGACCTCAACGGCGACGGGGATCTGACCGACACGAACGAGAAAGTATGGTATCATAGCAACACGCTGCACTCGGTCTACGCCCTCACCGACAACTCGGAGTCCGTCGTGGAACGCTACCGGTATGATGCGTATGGCGCCGCCACCGTCCTGGACGCCGACGGCAGCGACGATGCCGACGGCATCTCCGACGTAGAGAACCCCTACGCCTTCACCGCGAGACGCCTCGATCTCGAATCCGACCTCATGTACTACCGCAACCGGCAGTATTCCGTGGTGCTCGGCCGTTTCATCTCCCGTGATCCCGAAGGCTACGCCGACTGGCTCAACCTATACTGCTACGTTGCCGGTGTGGTAACGCGTCGCACTGACGCGTTCGGGCTCGTTGCCGTGGAGGTGGAGCCAGCCTCGCCCATGGCACGGGCTGTCGTGGGGATTCTCTCACAGTCCATGCCGGATAATCTGAAAGCAGTATCCGACATGCTGGACAATGAGGAGCCGGTGGGGAAGTGCGAGAGGGATTGGTATGGCTGCTTGGAGCAGCCGCTTAGGCAGGCCGAGGTCCGGATGGACCACTGCCATGCACTGGGCAGATTAGGTGTATTGCCGGCGCGGGTCGTGGAGATTGCAGCCGCTGTAGGCTACGGCGCAGCGTGTACTATCGTTGGCCTTTCCATGGGCGGCGTGGGTGGCGTTGTGTTTGCCGTTGCCTGGGGAGGGGCAGGTGGCGTGGTACTGGGCCATGCAGTCAAAGGATGGCTCGAGACCCACTTTCTCTGGCCGGAAGAGCTGGAATGTATGAAACGTGTTGGATCTACGTTCCGACGCGAATGGGCTAAGTGCATGGCTCTCAAAGTGTTGTGCCAGGTCGATGCGAGCGTCGCGCGGCTCGCCACGGCGGAGGCCGAGCAAGGTGTGCAGGGCATGCAGTTGGTGGCTTGCAGCGATTGAGTAGCAAGGCATTTGGCATGGTCGTGAACGTATATCTCGTATTCGTACTGGGACAAGAATATGGCTGTGAGGCTGCGAGCCGGACGAGCCCAGAGGTCAAGGTGACATGTTCCGAGCAGGCTTGTGACGCATCAGATTCAAGTCGTCCACCGCTGGAGAGAGGGAGGCTCAAGTACGTGAGGAGCCGATATGTGGCCAGCTGAGTGGGGAGCTGACGGTTGGGTGCTGCTGGGTGCTTTGGTGGGCTTGTACCTGTTGCCGTGCGCGTTTTGCCTTGCTTGCATGGGCTTGTTCCTCAGGAAGGCACCCGGCGAGTGCTGGCGGCGCGCCGCCAAACGGTCGCTACTGGCGTTCGGCTTCGTCTACTTTTTCTGCGCGCCAGTGGCAGTAGCTGCCGTCCTGGTCTTTGGGCAGCGCGCCCCGATGCTGGCCGGTGAGGAGGACGTTTTGGTCGAATTAGGATTAGCTTGGGTATGTGGCGCATTGTTCGTTCTGCTGTCGGGGCCCACGAGACTGGCTGTCGTGGTTGGTTGTGGCTTGCGGTCCTTCTTCAAAACGCCTGCTGGAGTAGCGGAATGCGTCGAGAAGACGCTGCAGAAAGCAAGCGGCAAGGGCGGCCACCAGCTCCTGTTTGTCGTTATTATACTGGTAGCTGGTGTAGGACTCATTGCGATTTGGGTGTTCAGAGTAGCAGCGGTGAGTGAGGCTGCATCTGTGCTGCCGTAGCTTTGAGCCCGGCCAGCTCAACGCCAACAAGGACGACATAGCGTCGCCCACACGCACCCAGACGTGGACCTTAGCCCGGATTATTCACGACGATTACGGCTCGTTTGCCCGAAGTGCTTACTGCTCATAGGGTTACGACGCGAAAGTGGGCTTCCTGCAAATGACACACTGTTCTTGGCAGTGTGGCGCACCGGGGACGACCGTGTCGTAACCGCGCGCCGGACAAGTAGTTGTGAAAAGCGCTGCTTCTCTTCGGTTCGTCATGAATAATGTGGGCTAGAGCCCGGGCGGCCTACGATCTTTCCTTGAGGGCGGCCTTGCGGCTGAGGCGCACGCTGTTGTCCTGGACGCTCAGCACTTTGACCGGAATGGTGTCGCCGACCTCACAGATGTCGGTCACTTCCTTGACGTAGCTGTCGTCCAGTTCGCTGATGTGGCACAGCCCGTCCGCGCCGGGGAACAGCTCGACGATGGCGCCGAAGTCCTTCAGCTCCACCACCGTGCCGTCGTAGATGGCGCCGACCTGCACCTCCTGTCCGAGCTGCTCGATGTAGGCGGCCGCCTCCTCGGCCTGTCCTCCCTCCTCGCTGCTGACGGTGACGGTGCCGTCGTCCTCGACGTCTATGTTGACCTCGTACTTCTCCTCGAGGCCCTTGATGGTCTTGCCGCCGGGGCCGATCAGCTTGCCGATGCTGTCCACGGCGATCTGGACGCGGATGAGCCTGGGCGCGTAGGGGGAGATCTCCTCCCGCGGCCTGGCCAGCGTACCGAGCATCGTGCGGAGGATCTCCATGCGCGCCTCGCGCGCCTGCCGGAAGGCCCGCCGCAGCAGGTCCAGCGCCACGCCTTTGATCTTGACGTCCATCTGCACGGCGGTCACTCCGTGCTGCGTTCCGGCCACCTTCAGGTCCATGTCGCCATGGAAGTCCTCAGTGCCCGCTATGTCGGTCAACAGGTGTGCCTGTCCATTCTCCTTGACCAGTCCCATTGCGATGCCGGCTACGGGATTGGAGATGGGCACGCCGGCGTCCATCAGGCACAGCGTGGCGGCGCAGACGCTGGCCATCGAGGAGGAGCCGTTGGACTCAAGGATGTCCGCCACGATACGGATCGTGTAGGGGAAGCTCTCCGCGTCTGGCAGCACGGCCAGCAGGGCGCGTTCGGCCAGTTCGCCATGGCCGATCTCACGCCGGCCCGGCCCGCGTATGGGCTTGACTTCACCGACCGAGAACGGCGGAAAGTTGTAGTGGAGCATGAACTTCTTGGGCTCCTCTTCCACCAGCGGGTCCAGGATGCGCTGTTCGTCGCGCACCGTGCCGAGCGTGCCGGCCGCCAGCGACTGGGTCTCGCCCCGCGTGAAGACAGCCGACCCGTGCGCCCGCGGCAGAACATCTACTTCGCAGGACAGAGGCCGGATCTCGTCCGGCGCCCGGCCGCCCACGCGGCGCCCGCCCTGGATGATGCGTTCCCGCATGGTGCGATCCTGCATCTCCTCGAACGCCTCCGAGACCTGCGCCTCGGTGGGCGCCCCTTCGTCTTCCGGGTCGCAGAACCGCTCGATGGCTTCCTGCTTCAGTGCTTTGACGGCCTGTTCGCGCTCGAGCTTGCCCTCGGTCTGCTCGGCCTCCTTCAGGCGGCGGTAGAACTCCGGCTGCAGCAGCTCCAGTGCAGGCGCCGGGTCCACGTGCTGCTCCCAGGGACGTTCCGTCCGGCCGGCCTTCTCGACCAGCTCGCCGATGGCGTCCAGGATCTCCCTGTTGGCGTCATGCGCGCACTGGATGGCCGTCAGCAGGTCGTCCTCGGGGATGCTGTCGGCGGAGCCCTCGACCATGACCACGGAGTCGCCGCGACTGCAGACGACCAGGTCCAGCTCGCTCTCGTCACGTTGCTCGTGGACGGGGTTCACGACGAATTCGTCTTCGAGCAGCCCCATCCGCACAGCCGCCACCGGGCCTTCCCACGGGATGTCGCTGATGCTCAGTGCGGCCGACGCGCCGATCAATGCCAGCACGTCCGGATCGTTCTCCTGGTCGGCGCTCAGCACCCAGGCGACGATCTGCACGTCCTGGTGGTACCCCTTCGGGAACAGGGGGCGGATTGGCCGGTCAACCAGCCGGCAGGTCAGCGTCTCCTTGGTGGTGGGGCGGCCTTCGCGCTTGATGACGCCTCCGGGGAACTGCCCGGCGGCGTACTGCTTCTCTCGATACTCCACGGTCAGCGGGAAGAAGGGCACCCCTCGCCTATCGTCCACGGCCACTGCCGTGACCATCACCATAGAGTCCCCGTAGCGCACAACCACCGCTGCGTCAGCCTGTTTGGCCCACTCGCCGGTCTCCAGCGTCAGCGTTCGTTCCGCTATCGTTCTCTCAACTATCGTCTTCACTTTCTCGATCCTCTCTTCGCATCACACAGGAAAGGTCGTCAACTGCTTACTCGATCCGTCGGTCTGCTGTGCCCCCCGGAGACGTCGCTCGCTGGTGCGCCTGGTGGTGCCCCATGCTTGCCTCGGACCATCCCGCTTTCGAACGGAAGATACAGAGCCGCCGGCCGGTTCCTCACAGGGGGGAAACGCTCAAGCGACGCGCTTCGGCAGGGACTTTGCGCCGGATGCTGCTCTGCAGGGGAGGGCGGGTTGAGTGATTTACCTTCACTTCCTCAGCTTCAACGCTTCGACGATGTTGCGATACCTCGCCGTGTCCTTATCCCTCAAATACCTCAACAAAGACGTACGCTTGCCAACCATCATCATCAGACCGCGCCGAGAGTGGTGGTCGTGGTTGTGCTGCCGGAGGTGATCCGTCAGGTGGTTGATCCGCTCGGTCAGCAGTGCGATCTGCACCTCGGGGGATCCGGTGTCCGACTCGTGCTGGCGGAACTCCTCCACCAGTTCTGCTTTACGCTGCTTCTCTATGGTCATGCTCTACCGTTGCTCAGCCTGTTGGGGGAAACCCGAAATGGCGCGGACGTGCACCAATCGAACCGTCATTATACTGCCGCCCCGCTGAGTGTGCAAGTGCCGCGAAGGTCGCTTGATTCGGCGGCCCCCGCCGTCTAAAGTCGTCTCCGTTCCGCAACACCGGCCCTGAGGATGGACACCATGCAGACCCCCGAAGACCGCCTGACCCCGAAGGAACGCTGGCTCGCCGTGCTCAGCGGCGAACAGCCCGATCGCGTGCCGCTCGACTACTGGGCTACCGGGGAAGCGACGCGCAGGCTGCTCGACCACCTGGGATGCGACTCGATGGAGCAGCTCAGGGAGCGGCTGCATCTGGACACCCCTGTCCACGTGGGGCCGAAGTACATCGGCCCGCCCGTGCCGGAGGACGAGGATATCTACGGCTGCCGCTACCGCACTGCACAGTACGAGGGCGGCGCATACCGCGAGTGCGTGCACAATCCACTGGCGGATTGCGCCTCGGTCGCTGAGGTAGAAGACGCCTGCCGCTGGCCCTCGGCGGACTGGTACGACTTCTCGGTCATACCGGCCCAGCTTGAGGGGAACGAAGATCGGCCCGTGGCCGGTGGTGGCTCGGAGCCGTTCCTCACCTACAAGAACCTGCGCGGTCAGGAGCAGGCGTTCATGGACCTGGTGCTCAACCCGGAGCTCGTGCATCACTGCCTGGACCGGCTGTTCGCGTTCCGCTTTGAGCTGACCCGCCGCATATACGAGCAGATCCCCGGCAAGGTCACCTACAGCTACGTGGCGGAGGACATGGGCTCTCAGACCGGGCTGCTGATGTCTCTTGAGCACATCCGGGAGTTCCTCCTGCCTCGGATGAAGCGGATGATGGACCTGGCTCACGAGGCCGGCGCACACGTCTTCCACCACAGCGACGGGGCGGTGATGGAAGTGCTGCCGGACCTGGTGGAGGCCGGCATAGATGTGCTGAATCCGATCCAGTGGCGTTGCGACGGCATGGACCGGCAGGTGCTGAAGGAGCGCTTCGGCGACCGGATCGCCTTCCACGGGGCGATGGACAACCAGCAGACGCTGGTCTACGGCTCTGTCGAGGAGGTCCGCCGGGAAGTCGCCGACAACATCCGCATCCTGGGGAGCGGCGGGGGGTACATACTGGCGCCGTGTCACAACATCCAGGCAGTCAGCCCGCCGGAAAACATCGTGGCCATGTACGAGGCCGCGCTGGAACTGGGGCGGTACTGAACCAGGGTTGCAACGGGCGGGCGGGGCGCATGAGTGAAGGAGGCTGGCCGATGCGTCTGGCGCGGTGGAGGGGGATTTGGTGCACCGCTACCAGAGAGGTACGGCTACAGCCTCCCATGCAGGGATGCGCAACCGGCGTGCCGCCCGTCCGTCGTTGCTTCGGCTCCGGGCGGCGGTTTTGGCGTATGCGCGGACTGCGCCCCGGCTTATGGGAGACGGATTTCCCCAACAAGATGCGCTGCACCGATGCAAAAGGCCGGCAAGGTGTGACGGGCAGCGTCACATCTGTAGGGATATCCAACACTTTCACGTGTGGTAATGGGCGTTGATGCGCACGTAATCCTCGGTCAGATCGCACCCCAGAACGGTCGCCTCGGCCGTGCCCGCACCCAGGTCTGCGTGGATCAGCACCTCGGGCTCCTGCATGTGCTGCTCTGCTTGCTGCATCGCTTCCGCACCTGCGCCGGGGCCGTCTGTCCGGGAGGCGTCGAAGACCGCCATGTCCCCGATGCGCACCACGGTTGCGGCCGTGTCCAGGCGCGCGCCGCAGTAGCCCAGGGCGCAGACGATGCGCCCCCAGTTCGGGTCCGCCCCGTAGACGGCGCACTTGACCAGGGGGGACTCGGCGATGGCGCGCGCGGCACGTTCGGCGTCCTGCTCGGAGGCAGCCCCGGTCACCTTCACGGTGAGCAGCTTCGATGCGCCCTCGCCGTCGGAGGCGATCATGACGGCCAACTGGCCGAGCACGGCTTCGAGGGCCGGGGCAACCGTGTCCAGACCGCTGCCGTCCCGGCCCACCGCGGCCCCGGAGGCCCCGCTGGCCAGCACCAGCACGGTGTCGTTCGTGCTGGTGTCGCCGTCCACCGTCACGCGGTTCAGGGTGGGGCGTACGGCAGCGACCAGAGCTTCCTGGAGCATGTCTGCCGGCACGGCGGCGTCCGTGGTCACAAAGCAGAGCATGGTGGCCATGTGTGGGGAGATCATGCCCGCCCCCTTCGCCATGCCCCCCACGTGGAATGGCGCCCCGTTCAGCGTGGTACGGACGGCGCATGCCTTGGGGTGCGTGTCGGTGGTCATGATGGCGCGCTCGGCGGCCCGGCCGGCCTCCACGCTGGCCGATAACTGCGCGGAAGCCTTGCGGATTCCCTCCCGGAGCCGAGCCATCGGTAGCTGAGTGCCGATCTGCCCGGTCGAGGCGACAAGCACCTGTTCCGGCCGGCACTCCACCAGTTCGGCGGTCAGCCTGGCCGTTTCCTCCACGTTTCGCTCGCCCTGGCGGCCCGTGCACGCGTTGGCGATTCCGGCGTTGACGGCGATGGCGCGGACCTCGGAGGCGGGCAGTCGGTTGCGGCACCAGCGCACCGCCGGCGAGGCGAACCGGTTCTGTGTGAACGTCCCGGCCGCCGCGACCGGTCCGTCACTGACGATGAGGGCCACGTCCGGCTGGTCGGCAGTCGTCTTGATGCCGCAGCGGGCCGATCCCACGCGGAAGCCCGCCGGCGTCGTCACGCTGCCCTCTTGCACCCATTCCATGGTATTGCTCCCGTATCTGCCTTGATGGAGGAGCCCGGTTCCGGACGGCACTGGCGGCGGTCAGCCGCCGGCTTCTATGCGCGCCCGCTCCAGCTCCAGGTACTGGGCGTAGTGCTCGATGGCTGCCTCAGTGTCGCCCAGACGCTCCCCCAGCAGCCTGGACAGGTCGAAGTGCATCTGCGCGTGCCAGGGGTTCAGCGCCAGGGCGCGCTGCCACAGTGCGGCACACTCGCGCAGCTCGCCCCTCTCGCGTCGCAGCGCGCCGCTCAGCCTGAGCGCCTCCACCGAGTAGGGATCCAGTTCAAGGGCGCGTTCCGTCTCGGCCAGGGCATCCTCGGTGCGGCCCTGGCCTCTGCGCACCTGCGCCATGGCCAGATGCGCCGCAGCCGAACCGGCCGACTGATCGAGTGCGGCCTCGGCGGCCGACTGCGCCTTCTCCGCCTGCCCGGCGGCCAGGAAAGCTTCGCACAGGGCGGCGTAGCTG
>JAWOCH010000128.1:0-3365 GCA_046483865.1 Candidatus Brocadiia bacterium
GTTCGCCGGGCGGGTAAGGTTGGAGGGACGCGCTTCTGCGCGTCCGGGCCGCCTCTGTCCCCTCCTCAGGACGGCGGGCACGCAGAAGAGTGGTCCTCCAGGTCGCGCCAGCGCCGTTAGCCCGGAGCGGCACATGCGCAGCATGTAGCCCAGTCGCCCCCGGCTGGGGCCGGAGAGGGGATCACGGCCGAGGCCGGCCGTGCCACATTGTCCCAAGCTGCTTCTGGAGCATCAAGCTGGCGGTCCGGATCGCTTTGCTCGGACGAATGGATGACGCCGCCGGCGCGGCGCAGCCTTTGACTTGCGCCGCGCCGTTTCCCTACCATGGCTCTGACGGTAGTACTCTACTGGCTCCCACCATGGGGCCGTGCCATGAGACGCAGCGCTCTGCGGACGGTCTTGGGCAACATCTGGTTCTTCATCTGCCTGGTGGGGGCAGGTTCCTGCTTCGCGCTTGCGGGCCAGCTTCTGCTGCACATCCCCCCGCTGGACGCTCCCGGTATGGCCCGGAGGGTCGCTTTCGGCGTGCCGGCGCTGTTCGGTGGGCTGGCAGCGCTCTACGGGCTCGTAGTGAGCGTAAGCGCCTCGCTACGCGAGCAACGCGAGACGCGTCTGCGTCGGCGCCTGCGGGCCAGCCAGCGCCGACTGCGTGAGCTGGAATCGGTGCACCTGTCTCAACGTGCGCGCATAGACGAGCTGTCCGTGCTCCGCGAGGTGGCCACCGTCATAAACCAGGAGAGCGACTTCGGCATCATCGCCGAGAAGGTGCTGGAGCTGATTGACGGCCTGCTGGAGCCGTTGGAGATCACGTTGTTCCTGGCGGAGGACGAGGAGGGTGAGCCGGAGCCGTTCGCCCACTACGAGAACGGCAAGTTCCAGGCGGGCAAGAAGGTGCCGGACCGGGTGATTCCGGACTTCGACCTGGAGGAGTTCCAGAGCCACAGCGTGGTCTGCCGCGTGCACGGACAGGAGCTGCACGGTCTGGTGCCGCTGAAGGTGGAAGACAAGGTGCTGGGGGTGCTGCTACTGGTTTTCCCCACCGATGCCCGCGAGCCGGAGGAGCAGCGGGCGGACTTCAACCGCAACAAGCGGCGCGTCCTGCAGGAGACCTGCCACCACATCAGCCTGGCCGTCAAGACCAAGCACCTCCACACCAGGGCCGTGGTGGACAGCCTGACTCGGCTTTACTCGCGCAGTCACTTCCAGGACCAGTTGCAGGCGTCGGTTGAATTCACCGGGCGCGGAGGGGAAACGTTCTCGCTGGTGCTGCTGGACATTGACCACTTCAAGAAGATCAACGACACCCACGGCCACGCCACGGGCGATCTGGTGCTGAACCGCCTGGCGGGCCGCCTGCAGCGCGCTCTGCGCAAGTATGACACGGCCTATCGCTACGGAGGCGAGGAGTTGGCCGTGCTGCTGCCGCGCACCGGCATGAGGGAGGGCGTGGCCATAGCGGAGCGGCTGCGCAAGACGGTCAAGGACCAGAAGTTCCGCGGCGCCGACGGGCAACTGGTCGAGGTGACCGTCAGCGCGGGCATCGCCGAGTGCCATGCCGACGACGAGCCCGACAGCCTCTTCGAGCGCGCCGACCGGCGGCTCTACCGCGCCAAACGCAACGGGCGCAACCGCGTTGTGCCCGGCCCGGCCGCCGTCGCCGCCTGAATCCTCCGTCCGCCCCTTTCGCCCTGCGTTCCGCCGCCCTACAATGCCGGCCGTTTCCGTGTACCTCACCAGAGGGACGCTCCCATGCGCGAGATACGGGTGGCCGCCGCCCAGTTCGAGGCGCGAGACGGCGAGAAGGAATACAACCTGGGTCGCATCAGGAAGCTGGCGAAGCGCGCGGTTCAGTGCGGTGCCGAGCTGGTCTGCTTCCACGAATGCTGCATTTCCGGCTACTCCTTTCTGGAGGGGCTGGAACGGCCCGAGCTGGAGCGGCTGGCCGAGCCCGTGCCCGGAGGGCGGTCAACGCAGGCCATGACAGAGATCGCCCGCGAGCTGGGCGTCGCTCTGGCAGCCGGTCTGCTGGAGGTGGCTCCGGACGGCGCACTGCGCAACACCTACGTGGTGGTCAGTCCGGACGGCCCCATCGCTCAGCAGAGCAAGCTGCACCCCTTCATCAGTGAGCATCTGAGCCCCGGAGAGGGCTACTGCGTCTTCGAGCTGTTCGGCTGCACGTTCGGGATCCTCATCTGCTACGACAACAACATCATCGAAAACGTGCGCATGACCACGCTTCTGGGTGCCGACGTGATCCTGATGCCCCACGTCACGGGCGGCCTGCCGTCCCCCATGCCGGGGCGGGGCAAGATCGCGCGGGAGGTCTGGGAGAATCGCGACAGGGACCCGGTGCGCTGTCGCATGGAGTTCATGGGTCCGAAGGGCCGCGGCTGGCTGATGCACTGGCTGCCGGCGCGGGCCTACGACAACGGCATCTATGCCGTCTTCGCCAACCCCGTCGGCGTGGACGCGGACACCGTCAAGCCGGGCAACGCCATGATCATTGACCCCTTCGGCGAGGTGCTGGTGGAGTCGCACGCGCTGGGTGACGACGTGGTCGTGGGCCTGCTGACGCCGGAGAAGATCGAGCAATCCGGCGGCAGGCGCTACATCCGCGCCCGGCGGCCCGAACTGTACGGACGGCTGGTCGAGAGCGTGCCGGAGGAGGAAGCTAACCGGCGCAGCTCGCAGTTCGCCGATGTATACTGGAAGAAACATCGCGACGGCTGAGGCCCGCTATACCTCACGGGGGAGAAGATGGCCGAAGACCAGTTGGTGGAGGAGCCGATCGAACCGCTGAGCGGGTTCGACACGGTGGCGATGGCCCGCGGCGAGCCGGGGCTTCCCCGGCGGTTCCGCTGGCGCGACACGGAGCACCGCGTTTCGGCCGTGCTGAGGCGTTGGAAGACGACCGGCCCGTGCTGGAGCGGCTCGGGGGAGCGTTACGTGCGCAGGCACTGGTTCCTGGTACGCACGACCGATGGTGCGCGCATGAAGCTCTACTTCGAGCGTCAGGCGCGCTCGATGCGGGAGCGGAAGCGCCGCTGGTGGGTGCATTCGATGCGCGTAGCGCCCGTCCCGCCACAAACGTAGGGAACAACCGCAGCCGTCAGAGCAGCCCCGCCGTCTGATCCAGGCCGAACATGACGTTCATGTTCTGCACGGCCTGGGAAGCGGCGCCCTTCATCAGGTTGTCAATGGCCGCCGTCAGAACCACCCGTCGTCCCCGGCGGACCACGCCCGCGATGTCGCAGAAGTTGGTGAAGGCCACCGACTTGGTGCGCGGCTGGTCGTCCGCCGTCCGCACCCGGACGAACGGGGCATCCGAGTAGAAGTTCCCGAGCACTTTTTGGAGCTGCTCGGTG
>JAWOCH010000257.1:0-2647 GCA_046483865.1 Candidatus Brocadiia bacterium
CTCGGCTGCTGGATGGGCAAGAACATCGGCGGCACGCTGGGCGCGCCTTTCGAGTGGAAGCGCCAGATCAACGATGTGTCCTTCTACACGCAGGACCTCGGCGGCGAGCCGCTACCGAACGACGACCTGGACATCCAGCTACTCTGGCTGGTCGCCCTGGAGGAGATGGGCGTTGATCTCGACGCTCACACCCTCGCCGACTACTGGTGCCTCTACGTCACGCCGCACTGGTCGGAGTACGGCACCGCCAAGACGAACATGCGACAGGGCCTCCTGCCGGCGCTCTCCGGCACGGTCGAAAACGACTATAAGCACAGTTGCGGCTGCTTCATCCGGTCGGAGATCTGGGCCTGCATCGCCCCCGGCTGTCCGGAGATCGCCGCACGCTACGCCCGCGAGGACGCCATCCTGGACCACGGCAACGGGGAGGGCACGTACGGCGAAGTCTTCTGCGCCGCGCTCGAGAGCGCCGCTTTCGTTGTGGACGATCTCCGCGCACTGATTGACATCGGCCTGTCCTACATCCCCGAGGACTGCGGCGTTGCGGGCGCCGTCCGGTGTGCGGTGGACGCCTTCGACGCGGGCAAGAGCTGGCGGGAGGCGCGTGACGACATCCTGCGCGACTATCGGGGAGGGACCTTCATGGGGCAGCCCGATCGCACCAGCCCGGAAGACAGGGAGAAGGCCTTCCACACCGGCCGGCGCGGTTACGACGCCCCGTCCAACGTGGCCATCGTGGTACTGGGACTGCTCTATGGCGCCGACGACTTCGACGAGATGATCTGCACCACCGTCAACTGCGGTGAGGACACCGACTGCACGGGCGCGACCGCCGGCGCCATCTTCGGCATCATACACGGCATCGACGCCATCCCGGAACGCTGGATCGAACCCATCGGCCGGAGCATCAAGACGGCCTGCCTGAACCTGGGCGAACTCGGCTATTTCGGCAACCAGTTGCCGGACACCATAGACGAGCTGACCGACCGCACGGAACGGATGGCCGAGCAGATCCTCGCGCGCCACAGGTTCGCCGGGACCGAGCTGAGTCGGGACGAGCCGACCGATCTGGAGGACCTGAGCCCCGATGCGCTGAAGGCCCCCGACGGCGGCGCCGGGCTCTACGAGGGGGCGGGCGGCACGGTGCACCGGTTCGACTTTTTCACCGTGATAGTGGATTACGGCTCCGACCCCACTGTCCGCAACGGCGAGACCAGGACGGTCCGCCTGACCATCGAGAACAATTACAAGACTCAGGCCAACATTTCGATGCACTGGTACCTCCCGGACGGGTGGGAGATATGGCCGGGGCGTGACGCCTACGTTATGTCGCTGCCGGGGAATCTCAGCGGTTCGCGCACGCTGGAATTTGCATTGCGGACCGACGAGGTCCGTCAGGCACTGACGCGGTTCGTTGTCGAGCTGACCATCGAAGGCCGCCCGACCGTCATGCTGGTCCCCGTCATGCTGTTGAACGGCAACGGGGCCGGCCCCGTCGCGCAGCCGCCGGACGAACAAACTGACGATGGTCCCGAGCCATCAGGGGCGGAGGAATCGAGATGAACCGACCACTGAGCGATGCCGAACTGCTGGAGCTGAAACGCTGGGACACGCCCGCGGTCTACAATGGCTGGGAACAGGTGACCTCCCGCGATCCCGCCGCCGATTGCTTCAACATGGAGCCGATCACCGACTTCATGCCCCACATGGGGCCCATGGTGGGTTACGCCGTCACCGTGCAGTTCGAACCGAGCAGCGCCGAGCACCCGAAGGCCAACCCCGACGGCTGGGCCGAGTACCGCCGTTACGTCGCCGGCGTGCCGGGTCCAAAGATCGTCGTGCTGCAGGACCTGGACAAGCCCCGGACGGTCGGCTCCTTCTGGGGCGAGGTCAACAGCAGCATCCACCGCGCCCTGGGCTGCGTGGGCACCATCACAGACGGCGCCATTCGTGACCTGGACGAGATGACCGACGTGGGCTTCAAGGCGCTGGCGCGGCGGCTCTGCGTGGGCCACGCGCATTCGTTCCCGGTGCGCTGGGACTGCGACGTCGAGGTCTTCGGCCGGACGGTCCGCCCGGGACAGCTCATCCACGCCGACCAGCACGGCTTTTTGGTCATCCCCGAAGAGGACCAGCAGGGGCTGCTCGAGGCCGTCCGCTTCATGGACTCCCAGGAGTGCAACACGACCATCGCCGCCGCGCGTAGCGCGGCGGGCAAAACGATGGGGGAGACCGTGCAGGCGATCAACCGCGCGGGCGCCGAATTCCAAGCCGCCGTCCGCCGCCGCTTCGGCGGTTGAAGGAGCCCTACAACCCCGTGTGGTAGGCGGAGCCGCTTCCCGGTAGGCGGAGCCATGCTCCGCGCTTTCTCACAGCGCCTTCAGGAACTCGATGTCGTGCCGCATGGCCTCCAGCTTGCTGAGGTCACCCCGCTCGTCCGCCGCGAACTCCAGCATCAGCCATCCGTCGTAGTCCGCCTCTCGCAGGGCCTCCCCGAAGCGCGAGTAGTCCGCGATGCCCTCGTCCAGCAGCGTCCGCCCTCGCCACGTGTCGCTCTCCTCGTGCGTGTGGTTCTGCATGTGGCAGTGCTCCGCGTAGGGCAGCAGCGTCATGTAATCGTCCACGCTGTTCTCCCGGTACTCGCGGT
>JAWOCH010000323.1:0-9187 GCA_046483865.1 Candidatus Brocadiia bacterium
GCTTCGAGAAGTCGAGAAGGTAGTAACCGTCACGCGCCCCCGGTGCGGCACGCTCGGTCTGCTGCAGCCGCTCGTAGCTGTCCAGCAGGCGGTCGTAGACGGCCAGCGACACTTCGATGTTGGGGCGCTTGTTGTTTCGCAGCCAGTCCTCCTCGTAGGCGTCACGCACAGTTTCAAGTTCGCCCGCGACGGCGGCCACAGCCCCCGGGGCGGCCTCGACGCCGTGTCGGCAGGCAAGCTGCAGCCGATGCACCACGCTCAGCGTGCGCAGCACGGAGACCCGGAAGTGGTTCAGGTGCCCTGCCCGCCGTTCTGCCCGCTTCCGGGCGCCCTCCAGCGCCCCCAGAGCTTGCTCCAGCAGTTGCTCGTCCCGGTCCAGGTGCCCGATCGCGTCGGGGTTCTTCTCGGCCCAGCGGGCCATAGCGAACGCGTTGCGGCGGAACAGCGCCCAGTACTCCCTGGGATCCCTGGACAGCCGGCCGGGCAGGTGCTCGAGGATCTCCGTAAGCTCGGGAAGCTCCGCCCCGTAGAAGCTGAGCTGGAAGCGCCGTTCGAAGTCCTTGCGGCGCCCCTCCGCGCCCGACCAGGTGGCCTCTCCCAGGTAGGCGAACAGGTTCCAGCACATGTCGCGATGATTCTCGTATCCGTCATCACCCCACTGGCTGGCGAACAGCGCGGGCGTGTCCGTCTCCAGCCCAACCCTCTTCCAGGCGTCTATGTTCGACTTGGCGTGGCCGAAGTCCGGCAGGAAAGCGCACCAGTTCCCGTAGCCGGCCAGCCCCCACACGGGGCGTCCCTGCGCCACCAGCTCCCGATGGTGCGGAACGTCCTCGGTGCACCCGTAGGCCCAGTTGACCGGGATGATGTTGTCCTCCAGCTCGCCGATCATCTCGCAGCCGAAGTGGTTGTAGATCATGTCCACCCACATGGGCATGCGCTTCCCGTAGCGGCGGAGCTGCCGGGCGCACCAGTTGGCGTGGCGCAGGAACTGCTCGGCGGTGACGCCCTGCGTCTCGTCGAAGCCGGCGTGGAAGTACGGCCCGGGAAACAGCTCGCACACGTCCCGGATCACGTCGGTGAGGAACTCCCGCACGGCCGGTTTGTCGGGGTCCAGGCTGCTCATCGTCTGGAAGACCTCCCGCCCCAGGTGCGCGTAGTCGGGATTGGCCAGCAGGTTCTCCTGGTGGCCGATCAGCGAGTAGGTCGGCATGATGAGCACTTTGTGGCGTCTGGCCTCCAGATGGATCGCCTCCACCTCGTCCGGCGTCAGCCGGCCCCTGCCCTCGCCCACGTCGGGGTGGGACTTCAGGTAGAGCATGTCCTCCATGTACGGCGTGTAGGCGTTGATCTTGTAGGCGGAGAGCCGGCGGATGATGCGGCGGAAGTCCTCCAGCGTCGAGACCTGCTTGCGGGAGATGTCATCGTGGTGGCCGCGCAACGGGAAGGCCGGCCAGTCGGTCATCCGCAGGCAGGGCAGCTCCGTCCCGCCGTCCAGCAACTGCTCGACGGTCACCAGCCCCCAGTAGAGACCCTCCACGTCGTGCCCGCGCAGAACGAATCCCTCGGGGCCCACGTGCAGCGCATAGGCCTGGGGGCGCGGCGGCGGCGCCGCGTCTTGCTCCGGCGGCGAACCCACCACTACCGTGTTGTCGGACAGCATCACGGACGCACCGTGCCGGACTGCCAGCTCGTGCTCCAGCTTCCATTCCACGGCCGGGTCCGTTGCCGCGCCGGCCTCCACGCGCCAGTACTGACCGACAGTGTCGTAGCTACCCTCGGCGGCCTGTGCCTGTCGGGGCAGGGGCAACAGGTCCTCGACGTTTCGGCTCATTTTACGTCCCCCTCTCTCCTCTGGCAGCACACATATCAAGTCCGGAAGTCGGGATACTGTAACCCGGCCCGCCGCGCTTGCGCAACCCGCAGCTTGACCTGCCGGCGCGGGGGCCGTATATTCGAGCATTGGGGAAACCGGGCCCATAGCTCAAAGGCAGAGCAGCGGACTCATAATCCGCGGGTTGCAGGTTCGAATCCTGCTGGGCCCACCAGTCCCGCCGGCGGCGGGACAGAGCAGGTGAGCAGTTGAGCAGGAGAACAGTTGAGAACGACAACAGGGCATCGGCCCACGACAGCCGGTTGCCGAGTCCGAAAGCCCTGCTCGCCTGCGGTCAACTGGTCACCTGCTCAACTGATCATGCGGCTTCGCTCGGCCCTGTCGGGCCGATGGTTGCAGGTTGGCTCAGCCCTGCGGGCTTCCCCGACTCGCCATGGGCGCTCTCAGATGCCGCAACGCTTCCCGGTAGGTCACCGACCCGGACGCAGGCAAGACAGACCTTCGGGGCGAGTTCGAATCCTGCTGGGCCCACCAGTCCCGCCGCCGGCGGGACAGAGCAGGAGAAAGGAGATAGGAGAGAGGAGAGCAGAACGGCGAACGGCGCGCAGCGGCGAAAAGCCGGCCCCGACAACCAAGGCGCCTCTCTCCTGCGGTCTACTTTCTACTCTCCACTTTCTTTGCCGCCTCCGGCGGGACAGAGCCGTTTCGACTCCGCTCAGGGCCTTGAGCACCTCGAAGGGCAGCAGAAAGTGGAAAGGGGAAAGGAGAGCAGAACGGCGAACGGCGCGCAGCGGCGAAGAGCCGGCCCCGACAACCGTGGCCCCTTTCTCCTGCGGTCTACTCTCTTCTGATAACGGTGGCGCGCCGAACGCAACCGACGGGGGCAGTCCTGCCCTTACTGGCAGCCCGAACCCAGATGGGAGGACAAAGATGGCGAGGAAAGCGCCCGAGGGTAATCCTGCCGAAGACCTCGAACTCTACGGTCTGCATCGCGAAACCCACGCCAACAAACGCAGGCGCGGCGTGGACGGCTGGACGCTGATACTCGGGCACGTGGTAGCGGTTCTGGCACTGCTCACAGCGCCGTTGTTCTTCCTCGTGGCAGTAATAGAGCGAACCCAGCACTACGACGATACGTCCTGGCTCCCCTTCCTCGTTGCGGTCGCCGCGCTCTTGACTGGGACCGTGGTTCTCCTGTTGACCCGCCTGTTGCGGGCACGAATTGGCCCGTGCACAGAGTGAGCTTCGGGGCATGACAGCGCAGCAGGCGGCACGCCCTCAGTAGCGGAACACGGCGGCCACTTCCCATCCGTTCGGCATCTGCTCGGTGGGCAATGCGAAGACGGTTCCCCCGTGGCGCAAAGTGTGCACGGCGGCCCAGTCGAGAAGGTCCTCGTCGCCGGTCTCCTCCCGGTAGTGCAGGTGAACGTAGCCGCTGCTCGGATCGTAGCGCCCCCACTCGTGGCGGTCCAGGTCGGTCAGCAGCACCTCGACGCGGCCGCTGCCGGCGGCCTTGAGCACTTCGTTCAGGTCGGTGGAGCCCCTCTCGCCCTCGGCAAACCGCAGGCAGGCGCCGACGGCCTCTTCCTTGGTGCGCTCGAACTCTGGCCTGACGATCTCCCACGCCTGCTCCTGCAGCTCCTGCGACTTGGCGCGGTCCGGGTTGCCGTCGACGCCCCTGTCCAGCAGCCCCGGGTAGCGGTTGGCCTCGGCGTAGATGGCGCGTATCTCCTCCACTCCAGCCAGGACCAGCGGAGCGCGTTCGTCGGCCAGCAGGTCCTGCACGGCGTTCTCGACCTGGTTGATGAAGTCGCGGACCTTCTTTTTGTGCACGGCGCCGTCGGCGTCATCCGCCTGGCTGTGGAAGACGGCTCCCTTGCCCGGGTGGCCCTGGGCGGGCACACCGGTGTGGAACTGGAGGGTCTCGGTGTCCGCTTCGTACTGCAGGATGTCAGCCAGGCTGGTTGGCGCGCCTTTCAGATCGAGTTCGCGCAGGCTGTGATGGGTGCACTGGAGCAGCCGCACGGCGTTCTGGCTCAGGGCCAGCACGTAGAAGCGCCCGTCACCGGTCAGCAGGGGCAGAAGCGGCTTGAGGTGGAACTGGTCGCTGACCACCACCAGCTCCTGCATCTTCGACGGCAGCCGGTAGTAGCGGAACAGCTCCGGCGCCAGGAACACGGCCAGCCCGTCGCTGTCCTGCTTCCAGTAGGGCAGCTCTTCGAGCAGCTCGGCGGCCGGATCGAGGAACTCGCGGATCTCACCGGGCCGCATGTCCGTTTCGCTCAGCCGATTCTCGACCTCACGAAAGGTGTTCTTCAGGCGGATGCGGTTCTGCTTCTTCTCCGGTCCGCCGCGCATCAGCGGCACAAAGATCGAGACGCATGGCTCGCCGCTGTGCTCCGCCAGTTCACTCAAGTGCTCACGTCGAAGCAAATCCATTCCGGATAGTCCTCCAACAGCTATGATCCTTCGGCTGCCCAGTGTGCCGGCGCCTGACGGCTCCAGCACCCAAAGGGGCCATTATAATCCGTGTGCCGTACTGCTTCCATCGGCGGCGCCGTCGCGGTCCAGGGCATCGGCGGCGATCCAGCCCGACATCACCGCCATGGGCATTCCGGGCCCTGGATGCGCCGACCCGCCCGCCAGGTAGAGGCCCGCTACGTCCGGGCTGCGGTTGCCGGGCTTGAACGCGCCGGACAGCCGTCCGTGGCTCGCCAGGCCGTAAATGGCCCCCCGCAGGACGGCATACCGGTTGAGGATGTCCTCAGGCGTCAGCACGCTCTCGAATACGATGCGCTCTTCTATGTCATCCATGCCGCCCGTGCGAGCGAGTTTGTCGAGTATCCTGGCGCGGTACTCGGGCAGCATCTCCGTCCACTTCTGTCCGGGGTGCAGGTAGGGCGTATGGACCAGCACATACAGCGCCTCCCCGCCCTCGGGAGCCACGGCCGGCTCGGTGCGGGCCGGGGCGCAGACATAGCAGGTGGGATCGGGCGCCGGCACGCCGCGCCCGTAGATGGCGTCGAACTCCTCCTCTGCGTCACGGGAGAAAACGAAGTTGTGGTGCCGCACGTGGTCGTAGCGCCTGTCCAGGCCCAGGTACAGAACTACGCCGGAGCAGGCCGGCTCGCAGCGGCGGCGGGACTCGAACCGCGCGCGGACGTCCGGCCCGAGTAGCTCGCGATGCGTGCGCACCGAATCCGCGTTGGAGACCACGGCGGCGAAGCGCAGTTCCTCCCCCTCGTCGGTGACCACGCCCCGGGCGCTTCCGTCCTCAACGAGGATCCGCTCGACGCACGTGGCCTTCCTGAAGTCCACGCCCAACTCGACCGCCAGTTTCTCCAGAGCGCGCGGCACGGCCCGCGTGCCGCCGATGGGATACCAGACGCCACCCTCCGTCTGCATGTGGGCGATGGCGCAAAGGATGGCCGGCGCCATGTAGGGCGAGGAGCCGACGTACTGGGTGAAGTGGTCGGCCATCTGGGCGAGGCGGCTGTCGGTCAGGTACTTGCGCACCAGCCCGGCCACGGTGCGCCACAGCCTCATGCGCACCACGTCCAGCGCCTTGCCTGGCAGGGCGCGCCCCGTGCCGGCCATCGCCTGGCCGAACGAACCGACCGGCCGCCAGAAGAAATACGTCCGCGAGATGCGATGGAGCGCCTGGCTGGTTTCGATGAACTCCTCGTACCGGCTGCCCGCCCGGGCGGAGTCGAACGCATCCAGCCTGGCGGCCATCTGCGCCGTATCGGCCGTCAAATCCAGCGTGCTGCCGTCCTCGAAGAAGCAGCGCCATTGTGGATCCAGCTCGACAAGCTCCAGCTCGTCACTCGTCTGGCGACCTGCTTCCGCGAAGACGCGGTCCAGCACAGCCGGCACAGTCAGGATGGTGGGGCCCATGTCGAAGCGGAATCCGCCCTCTGCCAGCACGGCCGCTTTGCCCCCCAGCCACGTGTTCCGCTCCAGTAGAGTGACCCGGTAGCCGCGGGCGGCGAGCGTGCACGCCGCCGTCAGCCCGCCCAGCCCGCCGCCGATTATGCCCACCGCCTGCGGATCAGCCATCGGCCGAGACCTCCTCTTCGTGCGAGGGAGACGTGTCATGCCTGAGCGACCAGCCGGCTCGCACCAGTCCCCAGAGCGCGCGCAGGCGCCTCGTCAGTGATCGCCCGTGGGCGGCCGCCAGGTACAGCCTCAGGAGGTCCTCGGCCTCCTCGAGGCCGCCGCGCAGGTGCGGACGCCAGCCGCCGCGCTGCACCACCACGGACTTCACGGCGGTCATCTCCAACAGGCCCTCGGCGCCTCGGGTCACGCCGAAGCCGCTGCGGTCACGTCCCCCGAACGCCACGCGCGGGTCGGCCGTGGGAACCACGATGTCGTTCACCACCACGCAGCCTGCGCGGACGCGCTCGGCCAGCCGCGCGGCGGCTCTCCGACCGCCGAACACGCTCGCTCCGAGCGCGTAGGGACAGTGCGCGTCTGCGCGCAGCGCGGCCTCCGTGCTCTCGACCGGCACGATGCTCAGCACCGGCGCGAATACGTCCTCCTGCAGGAGCCGCATCTGTGGCGTTGCATCCCCCAGGATGACCGGGCTCGACATGTCGCCCGGTTCCGCCCGGCCGGCGACCACGCGGGCCCCCTGCGCGACGGCTTCCGCCACAAGCCGGGCGGCGTACTCGGCCCGCTCGGCAGGCACTTCCAGCGGCGGCGCCTGCGCGGCCAGCCCGGCCAATCGTCCTTCCAGCCGGCCCGCCACGTGGGGGGTGGCGAACAGCCGGTGCGGCGCTATGCAGGTTGCTCCGTCGTTCAGACACAGAGCGAAGATCACCGCCCGGGCCGTCAGCCCCAGGTCGGCATCGTCGAGCACGAACACGGCGTCGCAGCCGGACAGCTCCATCGCCGCCGGCACCAGCCGGGGCGCCAGGTCGGCCAGCACGGCCCGTCCCGTGCCCGCAGAGCCGGTCAGCACCACTTTGTCCACTCCCGCCTCGATGGCTTGCTTTGCGGCGGAGGCCGGCTCAGGCAGCACGCGGAACAGGCAAGGGTCCAGCCCCGACGCGCGCAGCGTCTGCGCCAGGGCGCGCATCGCCGGCAGCCCCCCCGCGCCGGGCTTGACGACCGCCGCGTTACCCGCGGCCAGTGCCTGCAGGGCCTGGACACCGGGCAGGAACAACGGGTAGTTCCCCGGCCCGATAACCAGGATCACGCCATGGGGCTCGCGCCGAACGGTCACTGAGGTCCGCATCAGCAGCGGAAGGAGTCCGCCGCCGCGCACACGGCGGGGTTTCAGCAGGGGGGCTGCCCGCCGCTCGAGGAACCGGCAGGCCTCCGCCAGCGGCAGCAGTTCGGCCGCCAGCGTCTCGCCGCGGCGACGGTGCCGGGCGCCGTCCACCGCCGCAACGAGGCCGTCGGGGGCTTCGGCGACCATATGACGCAGACGCTTCAACACCCTGAGGCGGCCGCGCACCGGCAGGGCGCCCCAGGCCTGCTGCGCACGGCGGGCGAGGGACACCTCATGTCCGACGTCCATTCGCGACAGATCGTCCATGCAGCCCCCAGGCAACCTCTACTGCACGTCCGTGTCCGGTAGAGGCGGTGGCGGTTCGAACGGCACGCCGTACTCGCGGCACACGGCGTTTGCCGTGATCCGCCCCGACTCCAATATGGTCGGCACACCGCTGCCCGGATGGGTGCCCCCGCCGACCAGGTAACAGTTCTCCAGCTCCTCGAAGCGGTTGTGCGGCCGGAAGTACATGAGCTGGCTGATTGTGTGCGCCAGGTTGAACGTCGCCCCGAGGTAGACGTTGTAGTCGTGCTCCCAGTTCCAGGGCGTGATGATCTGCTCCGCCTGGATATGCTCTCGCAGCCCCTCCATGCCGGCGCGGTTCTCGACGGCGTCGAGCACGCGCTCCCGGAACGTGTCGGTCTCCACGTCCCAGTCAATGCAGCTCTTGTTATTGGGCACCGGCACGAGGACGTAGACCGCCGAGTGGCCGTCGGGCGCGAGGGTCGAGTCAGTTACGGAGGCGTTGCGTACGTAGAAGGAGGGGTCCTCGGAAATGGCTTTCCGCTCGAAGATGTCCTCCAGGTTCCGCATGTAGTCGCCGGCAAACACGATGTTGTGGTGCGGCAGGTCGTAGCACTTGTCCAGACCCAGGTACATCATGAACGTCGAGCATGAGAAGGGCCTGTCCTGGAGCTTCGAGGGATGCCACTTGCTGAGCAGTTCACCGCCGACCAGCTTGGACATCGCGTAGCCGAAATCGGCGTTCACCACAACACGGTCCGCCTCCACCACCTGGCCGTCCTCCAGCTCCACCCCGCGCACCACGCGCCCCTCGGTGACCAGCCGCGCCACCGGGCAGTTCAGGTGCACACTGGCCCCCTCCTCCTGGGCAACGCGGGCCATCGAGGCGGATATCTCGCTGAGCCCGCCGGTCACGTGATAGATGCCGTAGGCATGCTCGATGTAGGAGAGCATGGTGAACGCAGCCGGGCAGGTCCAGGGCGACATGCCGAGATACTTCGACTGGAAGCTGAAGCAGATGCCCAGCCGCTCGTCGCCGAAGTAGCGGGTCACATTCTGAAGCACGGTCTTGCCGACGCTCAGGTGCGGCAGGGCCTTCAGGAAGACGGGCGCAAACAGCGAGGTCCAGTTCGCGTACATCTTCTGCAGGCAGGGATAGAGGTAGCCGAAGCGCTTCCGCTCCTGCTGGATGAACTCGTCCAGTCCGTCCTCCCGGCCGGGGAAGTGCTGCCGTATCTGGTCCTTCATCCCTTCCCGGTCGGTGGTGAAGTCCATGCACCAGTCCTGGAACGTCAGCCGATACATGGGTTCGAGCCGGACCAGCTCCATGTAGTCGTCGCTGCTGCGACCGGCCTCCTCGAACATCTGGTCGAGGATGAACTTCATCATCAGGAACGTCGGGCCGGTGTCGAACAGGTAGTCCCCCACGCGGAGGGGCGAATTGCGGCCCCCGACCTGGTCGGCCTTCTCGAAGACGCTGACCTCGAATCCCCTGTGCGCCAGGATCATCGCGGCCGTCAACCCACCCGGTCCCCCACCAACAACGGCGATGTGCTCTGCGGCCATCAGCCTGGTCCCCCCTTTGACCGACGGCACCTTCCAGGGGTCTGACCCGGCGACCCCCGCCCCAAGTGCTCACCTCAGCCTACCACGAACCCAACCCCGAGGCAAGGCTCTGGTCCGACCGTCAGGCTCATTCAGAAGTCGCCAGCAGCGCACCTTCCCCCGGCCCAGAACCCGCACAGTGTGTAGCCCAGCCGCCCTCGGCTGGGGGCAGAAGACGGATCACGGCCGAGGGCGGCCGTGCCACATAGGCCAGGTCCCTTCTCGGGCAG
>JAWOCH010000325.1:0-3626 GCA_046483865.1 Candidatus Brocadiia bacterium
CTGCCCGAGAAGGGACCTGGCCTATGTGGCACGGCCGCCCTCGGCCGTGATCCGTCTTCTGCCCCCAGCCGAGGGCGGCTGGGCTACACACTGTGCGGGTTCTGGGCCGGGGGAACGTGCGCTGCTGACGACTTCTGAATGACCCTGGAGCCGGACCTCCCCCCTTCGCCCCCGCCGTCGAAGCCTGTATAATCGTCATCCCGTTGTGGAACGACCACGACAGCGGAGGAAGCCCGTGCGGACTACGGCGCTGAGGATATACGGCAAGGAAGACCTTCGGCTCGAGACGTTCGACCTGCCCGAGCCGGCCGAGGACGAAATCCTCGCCGAGGTCGTCACCAATAGCATCTGCATGTCTTCCCACAAGGCCGCCGAGCAGGGGCCGGACCACAAGCGCGTCCCGGATGACGTGGCCGACAACCCCACCATCCTGGGCCACGAGTTCAGCGGGCGCATCCTGCAGGTGGGCAGCCGCTGGGCCGACCGCTACGAGCCCGGCGAGATGTTCGCCATACAGCCGGCGCTCATGTACGAGGGCTCCACCGACGCTCCCGGCTACTCCTATCGCTGGATCGGCGGCAATGCCACGCATGTGCTCATCCCGCGCGAGGTGATGCTGATGGACTGCCTGCTGCCCTACAGCGGTGACGCGTTCTTCAAAGCGTCGCTCGCCGAGCCCATGTCCTGCATCGTGGGCGCTTTCAGAGCCCAATACCATTGGGAGCCCGGCACCTACGAGCACCAGATGGGCATCCGAGAGGGCGGCAACTGCGCGCTGCTGGCCGCCGCCGGGCCGATGGGGCTGGGGGCGATTGACTTTGCGCTGCACGGCACGCGCAGGCCGGGGCGGCTTCTGGTGACCGACATTGACCCCGACCGGCTCGGGCGCGCGCGCCGCATGTTCCCGCCGCAGGAGGCCGCCGAGGAAGGCGTCGAGCTGGTATTCCTGAATCCGACGGAGCTGGAGGGCGGGCCGGAGGCAACCCTCGACTTTGTCCGCGAGCTGACCGACGGGCAGATGATGGACGACGTGTTCGTGTTCTACCCCGCCGAGGCGGTCGTCGAGCAGGCGAACGCCATGCTGGGGCGCAACGGGTGCCTGAACTTCTTCGCCGGGCCGCCGCGCAAGGACTTCTCCGCACGGTTCAACTTCTACGGCGTTCACTACGAGGAGCATCACATCGTCGGCACCAGCGGCGGCAACACCCAGGACATGCGCATCTCGCTGGACCTGATGAGCCAGGGCCGGCTCGACCCCGCCGCCATGGTCACGCACGTGGGCGGGCTCGACTCCGCCGCGCAGACCATCCTCGACCTGCCCGACATCCCCGGCGGCAAGAAACTCATCTACACCCAGATCAACATGCCCCTGACGCCGATAGCCGAGTTCGCCGAGCGCGCCGAGACGGCCGAAGGCCCGTTGCGCGAGGTCTTCCAGGAACTGGCCCGCCTGACCGAAGCGACCGGTGGCCTGTGGAACGCGGAAGCGGAACAACTGCTGCTCAAGTCTGAATCTGCTCTGTAGAAAGCATGGCTTGTAGCCCGGCCGCCCCCGGCTGGGAAGCGCCACAGGCGAGGGCGCCTGTGCTACATAAGGATCCTGCGCAGGGAACGGCTCGGCGATTCGTAGGAGTGAAGCCATGCTTTCTACAGAGCAGTCTGAATTCTGAAATAACGGCAGGCACGTAGCGGCTTCGTGCACACTGGAGCGTCGCCAGTGTTCGCTTAGCTGTTCTGTCGCCGTGGCTCTTCTACATTCGTGTAAGGCCGTTGCCGTCAGCTCTCTGCGCCCTCCGCGTTCTCTGCGGTTGATCTGTTGCCGTCCGTCGTGTCGTCGTTAACCCTGTCGTCGCCGTTCTCCGTGTCCTCCGTGCCTCCGTGGTGAATGATTACGTCCGACACCATCGCAGCCGTCTCGACCCCCGCCGGGCGCTCCGCGCGCGCCGTGGTGCGCCTGAGCGGGCCGGACGCGCTCCCGTGCGTCGAGCGCCGCTTCCGACCGGCTCAGGATGCCGGCGACTGGCGGCGCACCTTCCGCGCAACGCGCGGGGAGTTGGAGCTGCCCTCGGTCGGCGCCGGCGTGCCCGTGCTGCTCTACTTCATGCGCGCTCCGCACAGCTACACCCGCGAGGACGTGGCCGAGTTCCACCTGCCCGGCTCGCCCGCGCTGCTGGACATCGTGCTGGACGACCTGCTTGACGGCTCCGTCCGGCTGGCGGAGCCGGGCGAGTTCACGCGCCGCGCGTTCCTCAGCGGGCGCATTGACCTGTCCCAGGCCGAGGCCGTCCTGGCCGTCATCCACGCCCGGACGCAGGCCGAGCTGACCGGCGCCGCCAACCGGCTGCAGGGCGCCGTCAGCCGGCGGTGCGCCGACCTGCAGGAGCGCATCACCTACCTGCGCGTGCAGGTGGAGGCGGCCCTCGACTTCGCTCCCCACGGCATAGAGCTACTCAGTGAGGAGGACTTCGTCGCCCGCTGCCGCGAGCTTCGCCGGGAGGTCGAGCGCGAGACGGCCCGCGGGCGGGGCGAGCTGGCCCGCGACGGGCGCGTGCACGTGGTCATCGCCGGCCCGCCGAACGCCGGCAAATCCAGCCTGCTCAACCGTTTGGCCGGAGGCCCGAGGGCCATCGTCCACCGCCGCGCCGGCACCACCCGCGACGCCGTCGGCGTGGACGTGGAGGTGGACGGCGTCCGGTTTCGCATCACCGACACCGCCGGCCTGACCGACGCCGCCGCCGGGCCGGACGCGAGCGCGGTGGAGGCGGCGCGCCGGCGGCTGGGCGCGTGTCACCTGCTGGTCCTCGTCCTGGACGGCTCCCAGCCGCTCTCGGAGGAGGCCCTGGAGCCGGCACGCTCGCTGCCGCCCGAGCGGGTGGTCTGCGTGGTCAACAAGTGCGACCTGCCGGCGGTTCTGGACGCCGAGTCACTCCGCGAGCAGGGAGTTGCCGCCGAGGTCCTCCGCACCTCCGCCCTGACGGGGGAGGGCGTAGGCCGCCTGCGCGACGCCCTGTGGCGCACGGTAGCCGAAGGCCGCCTCGACGCCTCCCCCGCCGACTGCCTCTTCAACGCCCGCCAGAGGGAAGCCCTCCGCCGCGCCGTCGAGGAAGTCGCGGGGGCCGAGGCCGCCGTAGCCGAGGGCATAGGCTACGAATTCGCCGCCGTAAACCTCAGAGAAGCCACCACCGCCCTCGGCCACGTAACCGGCCAGATAACCGACCAGACCATCCTCGACAGAATCTTCAACCGCTTCTGCATCGGGAAGTAGGGGCCGTTCTTCCGCTGCCTGGCGGGAAGAGGAACCACAACGACACGACGGGCACGACGGAACGGAGAAGAGCGTGAGCGCGTCATCTTGGGGTTGACAGACTGTGTTACACGAGACATAACGTGCTTATGAGTGCTTCTGTCCGTGCCTTTGGATGAGGGATGCCGGGCGGCTTCCTGGGCAGCAGCTGAATGCGCACTTGCTGCGCCTGAGCGATGGTGCTGGTTCTCGACATGTCGTTTTCTGACCGCAGTTGCGCCCAGTATCGGGGCTTTGGTGAGGAAGGGGTGACAGAATGGCTGGTCCTGCTGCTGGCGACTACGTGACGCCCGTGTACCGGATGACGGAACCGAATCAAGAG
>JAWOCH010000414.1:0-10344 GCA_046483865.1 Candidatus Brocadiia bacterium
ATTGAACAGGGCCGGGTCGCCCAGTCCCGTGCCCAACAGCCGGACGGCCAGGTCCATCAGCTCCGGCGGCGTCCCCTCGTGCCAGGCCAGCCCGACGGTCGGATAGACCAGCCGCGTCGCCGCCCGTGCGGCCAGGCACAGGTAGGTCAACTCATTGGTCAGGTCCCGTCCGGCCGGGTCGGTGCCGCCCACAAGCACTGCGACGGCGGAGCCGGGCCAGAGGATGCGGTTCATCTGGATGAAGTGGCAGCAGAGCAGCCTCAGCGCCTCCTGGCGGCTGATGCGCCCGGCGGCCAGGTCGGCCTCGTAGAGGCGGCCCAGCGTCTGGTCCATCCGGCCCGGGCTGGTCAGGTAATGGCCCTCCCCGTACCACAGGGCGATCTGGGCGAGGAACATGAGCTGCACGCCCTCGTGGAATGTCCTCGGCGGCCCGTCGGCCAGGTGGGCGCACATGTGCGCCAGATTCCGCCAGTCGTCTGCGTGATCTCTCTCTGTCTCAGCCATTGCGCGGCAGGCCTCGGCCACGCGGCGCACGTAGGCGACCATGCCCTCCAGTGCGATGCGGCAGGCGTCGTAGAACGCCGGATTGCCACCGGCCGACTGGCGCCGTTCCTCGATCTCCCGCAGGATTCCGCCCAGGCCCAGGCGGAACAGCTTCTCGTAGTCGGGATGAAAGTGCCCGGCGTCGCCCCCCGGGAAGGGCGGCATGGAGGAGAGGGTCTCGTGCGCCGCCTCCAGGGCCTCCCGCTGCCGATCATTCGGTTCGTGCAGGAGGGGCTTGCCGACCACCCGTTCGCCCGGCTCCAGCTCCAGGGGCATCGCCTCCAGCCTGGCGGCCACCCGTCGGGCGCGCCACGCCAGCCAGTCCTCCGCCTCGGTGTGGTCGGCCCATGCCTGCGCTTCGGCAATGGTCAGCTCGGGGCAGTCCGGTTTCGGGTCCCGCTGGAGGGCCTGGGCACGCTCGCGAAGTGCGACCAGGGCGGGGGGCAGCGCAAGCGAGACCGCCGGGCCCGTGCCGCGTATTTCCAGGCTCTCCCAGGGTCCGTATATCGTGCGTTCGGCGGTCATTCTCGTCACGGCTTCAGGTTGCGCATCCATCCCAGAACGTCTGGCCCCAGGGAGTGGCCACGTCGTCCCACTCGTCGCGCAGCTTGATCATCTCGGCGCGCATTTCGTCGAGTCGTTCTGCGTAGTCCGGACCCTCGGCCAGGTTGACCAGCTCCCCGGGATCGTCCTGGAGGTCGAAGAGCTGGGTCATCACGTGCCGTCCCTCGACGACGTATTCTATCAGCTTGAAGCGCCCCCGCCGCACGCCGCGATGCTTGTCGGTGTAGGCCAGGTAGAGCGATCCGCGCACGGGCCGGCCCGGCTCTTCGATGGCCGGCAACAGGCTCCTGCCCTCGACCGTGGCCGGTATGTCGAGCCCGGCCAGCTCGCAGAGCGTGGGGTAGACGTCCGTCAGGTAGACAAGCGCGTCGGAGCGTGCGTCGCGCGGTATGCCGGGCCCGGCGAAGATCAGCGGCACGCGCACGCTGTGGTCGTAGAGATTCTGCTTGCCGAACAGGCCGTGCTGCCCCACGGCCAGCCCGTTGTCCCCGGCCAGCACCAGGATGGTCTCCTCCAGCAGCGCCCGTTCCTCCAGCGCGGCGATCACCCGCCCGATCTGCTCGTCCAGGTGGCTGATCATGGCGTAGTACTCGGCCAGGTGGCGCCGCGTCTCGGCGGGCGTGCGGGGGAACCCGGCCAGCATCTCGTCGCGTATGTGCAGGGCGCCGTTGTCGAAGGGGTGGCCGCCCATGAAGTTCGCCGGCAGCTCGATGCGCGCCGGATCGTACATGTCCAGGAACCGCTGCGGCATCGTCCGCGGGTCGTGGGGGGCCAGGTAGGACAGGTAGGCGAAGAACGGTGCCTCGCCGTCACGTGTGCTCAGGAACTGGAGGGCCGCGTCAGTGATCAGCTCGCTGCTGTGCACCCCGGCGGCCACGTGGTCGCAGCCGCGCTGGCGCACGGCGTTCGAATGGTGCGGGTCGTCCACTATGGGCAGCGTCGTCTCGTAGTGGCCTTCGGGGTCGAAGTGGTAGGCGGGTACGTTCCAGTGGTCGGCCATGCCGCCGAAGAAGATCTCGTCCCCGTCGGTGAAGCTGCGCGCGTAGGACGGCCGTCCGTTGTGCCACTTGCCGGTGCCGAAGGTCCGGTATCCCGCCCGTCGGAACGCCCCGCCCAGCGTCACGTGCTCTTCCGGTATGCTCTCGCCGGCGCCCCGGATGTGGAACAGCGTCCGTCCCGTGTGCAGCATGGCCCGGCTGGGCATGCAGACCGCGCCGCTGGTGCCGCCCGGTATGTGGGCGTGGGTGAAGCTGGTCCCCCGCCGCACCAGGTCGTCCATGTGCGGAGTGATTACGGACCCGTCGCCCAGTGCGCCGAGGGCGTCGAACCGCTGGTCGTCGGTGAAGAAGAACACGACATTCGGTCGGCGGCTCATGGTGCCCTCGGGTCTGGGAGCCCTTCTGCGGCGACTCTAAGGTCCGGAGGGCACTCCGTCAACGCTCCGCCGGGGCCGCTCGCATCATTCAACACGCACCTGCGCGGGCGATCCAGCTCCACGCCCATATGCGAGTCCGTCCCGAGTCGACATTTGCAGGCGAGGGCGTCACCCGGATACATCTGATTCGGGTTCGTGCCCCCCGCGGGCGAGACAGCCGTAGAAGCAGGTCCAGGGGTATTGGGGTAGATGGGTTCCGGGGCCAAGGGACATGGCCGGGTCGAGGACGCCGTGCTTATCCGTTCCAAGGGCAACTGAAGTGTGTTGCCTCAAGCGTGGCCCGACTGGAGAACCGGGAAAGGTCTGTTTCAGACTGCCTGGCCCGGAGACATTCAGGCCTCCGAACCGACAGAGCTCCGTGCGTGACCGGAATCTTGCGCCGAGCGGCGGTGGTCCTCGGCAGGCCGTGGCCAAGCGCCCGGCTGAAACCGGTTCTGCTTATCGGCAAAGTCAGTGGCGAGGAGCCCTCTGAGAAGCTCTGGCGTTAGCCTCACCGTTTTCTCGCTCCGCCATGGCTCCTCGAAATGATTTTGTCGGAATCTCTTGAAGATGGAGTTAGGATCTTTCTCCACGTCATCGATTATCAAAGTGAAGTTATTATACACAGGGCCGGACAAGGTACTTAGGTTCGCAAGCATGGAGCGGCTCGTGAAGATCGCAAAAGCCGTGTTCACACCACGATACAACCGAACGTTTTGCTGTGTCATAATGTGTGACTGCGCCGCGAGGGGACCATCAGACTCAGAGTCTCCGATAACGCCGGACTCAATCTGCACAGACGGCACGAGGAATCTCAGTGTGGCCTGGATGTCCTTCGCCACTGCTGCGGTCGCCCGGTTCTCCACGCGCTCCCGGAATTCACCATAGCCGGGATGCATAAGCAGTCCTCTTATCTCTACCCCGTTCATGCGCTTCTTGAGAAGGAGCTCGTGGAGTTCGCGCTTGGCCTCGCCTTCGCCAGCTGGGTCCAAACAGCCCTGTAGAGACGTGCCGACGAAGTCTATCCTCTTGTCTTCTCGCTCCAATTCCGTACGGAATCTCTGCATGGCTGATGCACGGTTGGGATAGATTGCGACCAGCCCGGCGCTCGTGAACACCTGAATCTCTCGGAGTTCCTTCACAGAGCCGAGCAGCTTGTCAATGGGCTCCCGCAAGGCCTTTACGGCCTCCCGACTCACGATCCCTTGAATCCATCTGATCAGAATGTTCCCAATGGCAGCGAGAACAAGTCCTGAGAGAAACGCGAGTACGGGTACCCTGTATGTCTCTACGGCAACCTTGTCAGGTAATAGCCAGAAGACTACAAAGGCGAGGAGTAGCAACGCTATCGACAGCAGCAAGAACAAGTGGTCATGGGCGCCGCCGGCGGGTGAGCGCCTGCCTTTCTGGTGCTCATCATTAGCTGTGATCTCAGTGCCTCCTTTCGCTTGCGCCCAACCATGCCATTACGCGCGATGATGTGAGCAAGGCTGAAACAGTCTGTCACCCAGCGGGTCTGTTGGGTACACGGGATCCCATTGATCAAAGTCGCCAATATGAAGCCTTCTCGGAAGTGAGGCCCTTCTTGCCACGGGTGGCGTGTTCTCTTCGGCGCATAGTGGCAAGACGGCATCTTGAAGTGCTCTGAAGCACCTATCAGTACCACCAACCAGGGCAGCACCGTTCCAAGCGGGCAGCATTATAGGTCTCAGACTCGTGACTGTCAAATGTTTCTGTCTGTGTGCTTGGTCCTTCTGATGTTGGAGAGTTGGGTCCTTCGCATTGATGCGGTTGGGTGGTATGCCTGCGGAAGGGGGCGCTACGCTGGTTGGGACTGCTCGGCTCCAGCCGACGGGGTAGTTTGGCTACTCGGCGTCGGCGCTTGCGGCTGGCCGTCGTACGGACTGGAACTGCTTGTTCAAGACACGTGCGCTCACGCCCCTGCGCGGCGCGGACAGTTCCGCCAGGGCTGTCAGGTAGGACGGCTGGCGGCCGCGGTCGTTGTCCGGCGGCGTCCGAGCGAGCGCTGATTTCGATTCTTCGCGCGCTTTCAGTTGAGCGACTCAGCCGAGCGCGACAGTCGCCTCCCGCGCTGCGGGGCCGTCCGCAGCGAAGCACGCGTAGCGCGAACCTTCTACACTGCGCAAGGCGAAGTCCACCGGCTGGCCGTTCACGGTGACGTTCTCCGGCTCCCGCCCCTCCGGCAGGAGCATCTCCACGGCGCACTGCTCGGCGCTGGCGGCCAGCTCCAGGTGCAGCGCCTCGGGCTCCCGGCGGAAGCGGTAGCGCACGTAGCCGCCGCCCTCCTCGTACTTCACGCAGACGGTCACCTGCTCCACGCCGGCTGCCTCCCAGCGGGGTGTCAGCCGGAGCGGCTTCATGTTGCGCCCATCGTCGTGGATTCCCGCCAGACCCTCGACCAGGGCATAGGTCAGCGCGCCCGCGCCCCAGGCCGGCGGCACGCCGCCGTCAACGCGCGGCGGCATGAAGAACGGCGGGGCGTCGCTGGTGGTCATGGCGACGATGAGCCACTGGCCGCCGTCGCGCGATGCCCGCAGCTCCACCCGGTCCACGGCCTTTTCCGGATGCGGGTTCTGCAAGCCGTGGGCGATCAGGCCCACGCGCCAGAACCGCTCGTTGGCGCCGGTCCAGCCCACAACCGTGTCGACCGGCTCCTTGCGCGACTGGTCGGGCGCCCGGGGGTTCCAGAAGCCGTCCACGTGGCGGCCCCGGCGGATGTACTGCTCGTGCTCGGAGCCGTCTTCGTAGACGAGCTTCAGCTCTCCGACCACCTGTTTCCCGCCCCCGGCCGCGTGGAGCAGGTAGAGCGTCTCGAAGGAGTCGCCCGCCGGCACGCGCGCAAGCTCCGCCCAGCCGGGACGCTGCTGCGCCAGCCGCAGGCAGGCGCGCCCGTCGTTCTCGTCGGGGGCGATCACGTCGAAGGGCACTCCCTTGCACTCCGTGCGTCCCGTGGGCAGCTCGCGCAGGTCGTTGCCCGGCTCGTCGGTCCAGCCGGGGTGCTCCTGGTCCTTGACGCACAGGATGTCCGCATTGGCCGCCTTCCGCAGGTCCAGCGTGGTGAAGCTGCGCTCGGGCGGCTCGGGCATCGCCCCCCGCAGGCCGGGCACGAAGGCATCGCCGTGCGGCCAGAACAGCTCCAGGGAGCGCTCCAGGATGTCCGCGCCGTAGCTCTCGAAGCCGTGCTCGAACGCGCCGTGGGCCAGCTCTCCGCCCGTCATGATGGTGACCGCACCGTTGGTGTAGATCCACTCCGGCAGGTGGAAGCCGCGCCTGAACGGCGGGTAGATGCCGAACCACTCGGCCGGGCTGCTGGCGGGCATCTTCCGCCGGATGCGCTGGTAGGTGCGCACGATGGCGGCCACCTTCTCGTGGCCGATGCCCCGGTTGACGGCGTAGGCGTTCGAGAGGGAGACCTGCTTCGATTCGTCGACTCCCAGGTCCCGCTCGAAGCCCGGATCTTCGCTGACGTGATGGGTGTAGAACTCGCCGTTCCAGGCCACCTCTTCCAGCCGTTTCAGCAGATGCTCGCTGAACCGGCGGGCCTCCTGCGCTTCGGCCTCCCGCCCGACGTGTGCGAGCATCTCGGCCAGCTTGCGGCAGGCGTCGGCCATGCCGGTGTTGTCGCCGTGGAAGACGCCGTATACGGTCACGCCCGGCTCGGCGTCCATGATGTCGCCGTCCACGCGCGCCGCGTCGTATTGGGACTGGTAATCCCACAGGTCTATGCAGAAAGGGCGTTTGAGTAGCTGGAATCTCTCCGACCAGAAGTAGGGGCTGGTGCGGCTGAAGCGCATGGCGGCCAGGGCGCTGTCCAGCTTGCCGGCCATCCAGTCGTCGTCGCCGGTGGCCTGCCAGATCATGTGGAGCCCCTGGATGTAGGTGTGCTCCACGTCGTTCATTACCGGCTGGCGGGCGAAGATGACCTGGTCGCGGTTGATGCGCTTGCTCCACTCCTCGCCCCAGCGCCAGTCGAAATGGTAGGGGATGCCGGGCTCGACCGTCGTGCTGAAGTCCCACACCATGCCATCCTCGCGCTGATGCGCCGCGTGCAGGTCAACCACGTCCTTCAGGTGACGGCGGAAGTAGCGGGCGCCCTTCAGGCCCAGAACCGTGTCGCGGCTGGTGATGCTGTGCAGTTGGTAGACGCGCTCGCCGTCGCCCATGACGCACTTCGCGCCGCGGAAGAAACTGGCGAAGGTGTGCTCCAGCATGTAGAGCAGCCGGCGGAAGCGCCCGCCCTCATCCTCAATCTGGGTCCGGCAGTCAACGCGGAAGGTCGCACGTTCCAGCTCTGCGCCGGCCTCGTCGTGCAGCGACACTACGTGCGTGCCCAGGGCGCCGGAGGCGCGGAAGCTTGTGCCGCCCCCCGCGGCCTCGTGATACAGCCGGCCGTCGCCGTCCCACACCTTCACGGTAGTGCCGGGCTCCCAGCTTACACTCACGTCATCGAGCGGCCGGCACCTGTCAACGGAGCATTCGATCATCCTGCGATTCCTTTCGTTTCGGCCAACCGGGTGCGGCTATGACCCCTCTATCTCCTCCGCCGAGACTTCCCTGCCCAGTTCGGCCGCGCGGTAGATGCCCTCGGCGATGAGGATCATGTTCAGAGCCACTTCGGCGGTGGGCATCAGAGGCACCTTGCCCTGAAGCACGCGGATCCAGTGGTGCTGCGGGCTGTCGTAGGCATCGCCCAGGCCGGCCTCGGCCCAGCGCGCCTTCGCGTCCTCCAGATCGAGCGGCTCCGAGACCCACGGGTCCCCGACGGCGGAGAAGAACCGAACGGGCGGCGCGTCCTTTGTGAAGAAGGGGGCGAACACGATGCCGCCCCTGTCCCCCGCGACGGCGCAGCCGGCTTTCTGGTCCAGGTTCAGCGCCCAGGCGGCCAGCACGTCCAGCGTGGCGCCGTTGGCGAAGTGCACGAACCCCGCGCCCATCTCCTCCACGTCGTAGCCGCTTTCCGCGCGCCGGTCGCCGTCCATGGGCAGCCGGTCGTAGGTCTGGCCGGTGACGCGCACCGCCCGCGGGTTGCCCATCAGCCAGAGCACCTGGCAGATGACGTAGATGCCCCAGTCAATGAGGGCCCCGCCACCGGATGTCTCGCGCCGGACGAACTCGGGCGAATTCTTGCCGTCCACAAACGGCCGGTTGCACTTCAGGTTCACGTAGGCCCGACCGTGGTAGATCTCCCCGCAGCGGCCCGATTCGATCACTTCCTTCGCGGCCCGCGCCGGAGGGCTGAAGATCGTGCCGATCTGCACGTGGAGCATCTTCCCCGTGCTGCGCGCGCATTCGAGCATGGCGCGGCCGTCGGCGTAGGTGGCGGCGATCGGCTTCTCGCAGTAGACGTGCTTGCCGGCGCGCATCGCGTCGCAGCTCACGCGCCGGTGCAACTGGTTGTGCAGGCAGACGTCCACCGCCTCGATGTCCTCCCTGCGCAGCAGCTCCTGGTAGTCGGTGTAGACGTCCGGCACGCCGTGTTCCGCGGCGGCGGCCTCGGCGGCAGCCCGGTTGATGTCCGCCACGGCCACCACCTTCGCCCCGGGAATACCAGCGTACTTCCTCAGGTGGCTGTTGCCTATCTTGCCGGTGCCGATGATGCCGATGTTCACTTCGCGTTTGCTCACGGTTCGCTCCTTGCGAATGGCTCAGCTCCAGTGGGCCAGGCCGTCATTCCTTCCATGAGAGAGTCGTCAGGGATAGCGGGGGCAGCCGCATCTGAAGCGTCCCGCCGTTCGGGCGCAGGCGTGTGGGCGAGGCGCGGTTGGGCTCAGGTATACGAACGCAGGAGGCTTCCAGCTCCTCCAGGTTCGGCGGCAGGCCCTCAAGCGTGACGTCCCTGTCCGCCCCCAGGTTGGCAATGTGCAGGGCGTAAGCCATTGGACCGTCGCCCCGCTCTGACCGGAAGGCGGTGAACGGCACGTCCCGGTTATCGCTCTCGGTGCCCAGGGCCGCGGCCGGCCGGGGGGTCCGGTTGGCAAACTGGTGCAGCATCCAGTAGCGGGCGGTCGGCTTCAGGCCGGACTCTCCCTCCAGCAGCAGCGGATAGCTGCCGCCGTACTCCCACTCCAGCAGAACCTGCGGTCGCGCGTAGAGCAGCAGGTCCTGGTAGGTCTCCAGTTCCCTCAGGGCATAAAGCATGGTGCGCGAGGCCTTCGAATGATGTGCCAGTGCGTGCCAGCCCACTTCGGTGCAGAGCAGCGGCAGGTTGTGGGTGCGCGCGAGTTCGGACCAGCCCCGGTAAGTCTCCGGCGAGGCGCCGCCCCAGGAGTGGAAAGCGAGCGCGCGCACGTACTGCCTTCCCTCCGGGTCGTTCAGCAGGGGCTTGGCATACTCGATCTTGTCGCCCCCCGGTCGGCTGACGTCGCCGGCCAGGATGCCGGTCTCCAGCCCCAGATCGGCCATGCGTCGGGCCAGGAGCTTGCTGAACTCGCGATGGTGCTGCGGGTCGGGCATGCGGCCGAGCTGCGGCTCGTTGAAGCTGAACATCGCCGGTTCGGCCCCGTAGTGCTGCTTCAGGTAGATGAGATAGGCGCAGATTGACTCGACCAGCTCCGGCCATGCCTCCCGCGCGATGGGTCGCCGGCTTCCCTCGGCCGCCGACTCCGGCACCCGCATCCAGTCAGGCACCCGCCAGCAGGAGATGATGAACGGGATTCCGCGCTCGGCCATCTTGCGGGCTGCGTTCATCTCGGTGCGCAGAATCCACATGCGCCTCTCCCGGCCCTCGAAGGCGTCCCAGCGGATTCGTTCCGGGTCGGCGTTGTCGTTGCGGGGCTCCCAGTACATGAGGAACATCTGGGTTCGCGCCCAGACCGGGCGCAGGTGTTCGAGGGTGTGGTCCACCGACTGGTCGCGAGGCCAGAAACAGTAGTTGCCGCCGAAGCCCCAGAGCTGATAGCGCTCCTGGTCCGCGTTCAGGCGCAGCCTGGCCGGGCTCCGGTCGCTCTTTCCGGCCACCAGGAAGCTGTAACTCGTCTCGACTGACTGCCCCTTGTCCATGTCGCCGTGATGCAGCGTGACCAGCAGGCGGTAGTGGGGCATGAGCCAGCCGGGGTGGGCGCTGACTCCCACGCGGCACGGGTCGGGAAGGGAGAAGACGAGACGGCGACCATCTACGGCCGTGAACTCCAGGCTCCGAACCTTGCCGGAGGCCACCTTCTGCTTCGATCCCGCAGCCGGCAGCTCGGCAGCTTCCACGTCGCCGGCCGCGTTCTCCAGCTCCAGGCTGCCTCCCGAGAAGTCATCTGCAGGGACTTTGATGTCCAGGTACACACCGTCCAGCTCCGCCTGGCGGATCGCGCGTATACGCAAAGCGACCTCGATGTGCTCTCCGCTCTCGCGGAGGGTCTGCGCGTAGTGGAACGCCGGGCGGTCGTCGCGCGGCAGCTTCCCGCTCCAGCGGCGAACGCCCTCCGCCTCCTCGCTCCGAACACCGACGGCCTTGCCCGGGTCGAGCCTGGCCTTCCAGCCCGGACCTGCCACTACGAACCTTGCGCGGACGGGCAGCAGGTCGTCGTCGCTGAGGATGCCCCAGATCATGCCCGTGGGATCCACGTCCGCCCGGCACGTTGCACCCCGGCAGGCCGATGGGTTCGCCCAGGCCAGCGCCAGAACCAGCCAGATCGCCACAAGCAGCGTTCTCACGGTGAGTACTCCATCTGCTCTGGCATCGCGATCAGGCCCGTCGGCTGCAGGCGGTAAGTGCTGCCCGGTGGCATGTGTTCGGGGCACTGGATCCACGTCCACGGGCCGGGCAGCCCCTCCGCGTGGTGGGGACCCATCAGGTTCCGCATGTTGCCGAC
>JAWOCH010000364.1:0-3496 GCA_046483865.1 Candidatus Brocadiia bacterium
CACACTGATCCACCGACACCCCGTTGTCAGGAGTCCACCGCATGACCACCGCCCGAGCCGATTCGCCCCCTGTCGGCGACACCCGCACACTGCACGACACCCTACGCGCGTATCGCGGCCCGCGCCTGGCGCGCAGCCTCACGGAAATCGCCGTGACGGCCGCTCCGTTCGCGCTGCTCTGGTTTCTCACCTGGACCAGCGTAACGACAGGCTACTGGGCCGGTCTGGCCTTGACCGTACCGGCCGCAGGTTTCCTGGTCCGGTTGTTCATGATCCAGCACGACTGCGCCCACGGCTCGTTTTTCCGCACGCGCGCGGCCAACAACTGGGTGGGCCGAGTCATCGGGATCCTGACCCTCACCCCCCACGACCTTTGGCGCCATAGTCACGCCAGGCACCACGCCGGCTCGGGCAACCTGGATCGTCCCCAGGTGGGCGCCATCGAGACACTGACCGTCCGGCGCTACTACGCCCTACCCCGGCTCCAGCGCCTGCAGTATCGTTTGTACCGCCATCCACTGGTGCTGTTCATCATCGGCCCTGTCTACGTGTTCTTCATCGAGTATCGCTGGCCGCTGCGGTTCCAGCGCGGCGGCTGGATGCCCTGGTTGAGCACCATGACAACCAACGCCGGTATCGTCGCGCTATGGGCGGGGATGATGGCATGGCTCGGGGTTAGCACCTTCCTCCTCGTCCACCTGCCGATTGCCCTGATCGCCTCATTCCTCGGCGTATGGCTGTTCTACGTCCAGCACCAGTTCGAGGAGACGTACTGGGCACACAGCGATGAATGGCGCTCCCGTGACGCCGCGCTACACGGAAGCTCGCATTACGTCCTGCCCGGCGTCCTGCGTTGGTTCAGCGCCAACATCGGCGTCCACCACGTCCACCACCTGTGCAGCGGCATACCCAGCTACCGGCTCCCGGAGGTCCTGCGAGACCATCCGGAACTGGCGCAGGTCAGCCGGATCACGCTCAGCGACAGTCTCCGGACTCCGCGACTCGCGCTCTGGGACGAAGAGCAGCAAAGGCTGATCTCGTTCCGCGAAGCGCGCTTGGTACACGGGCGGCCCATCCCTCAGCCAGCCTGAAACCGCTCAACCGGGAGAGCGCCATCAGGGATGGTGGCCCTCTGCGACTGGAAACTCGGGTTCAGTGCCGGCTGACAGGACGGGCGATGAAGCATCCGCTAAGGCCGGCACTGCCTCCGTTAGAAGGCCTCGTCGAGCACCTGCTCGCGCAGCCGCTCATATTCGTCGTCAGTGATCAGACCCTCTTCACGGAGGTTCTCGAGTTCTTCGAGCTTGTCAGCGGTACTTTCCGAGGTGCCTTCGGGGGCAGTTGGCTCATCGGCTGATGCCGCACCGGCGTCCGCCTCGGCCTCCGACGCCTCCTCGCCCGACTCGGCACGCTTATACGTCACACCACTGACCCGGAAGACATCATTGGCGCACATGCCGCGCTCCTCCATGGGCCCGCTACCGACCACCTTCACGTAGTCGGCCCCACTGGCGCTTGCCCGCTCGCGGAGACTCGTCAGGGCGGCCTCCCGCGCGGCGTCGGCCCTCGGCCCCTGACAATTGCCGTCGGCAAAGCCCGTCTTCGTGCCCGTGCGCTCAAACCCCGAGCCAGGACCCTCCGAAGCAAGTTCCACAGTATCCTCTGTGGAACCGCGTGACTCGCCGTCACTTCCATCCAGCACAGGGCCCGTACTGCATGCCGTTACCAGTAAAGCGAGCGGAAATGCGGTGATCCCGAGAAAGCGTGCGTTCATGATTGTTCCTGTCCGTCTGCTGAGTGAGGCCGCGTCGCCCGCGCCGGGAGGTGCGGGGCCGTCATCGTGGCCAGCGCGCGTGCCGATCGCCTGATCCGGGGGCATTGCCCTCGAACGTGCGACGGACCGCGAGCATAGCAACGAAGCATGATGCCCGACGACCGTACGGCCATCCCTCGCTAAGCCTGTTTCGTCGTGGCCCCGCATACGCCGTGACTAAACCCCGGGCGCGCGCGTGCGGACTCGCTAACGCTCTTCCTTCGCCACTCGACGGCTGGAACAATTGAGGGACGTGGACAAAGATCGACTCAGACCAGACATTCGGGAATTCTCAATGACGGCGGAGACCCATCCTCTTCCGGTATTCGCGGGCATTCCCCGAACGGCCCAGGTGCACACGCGGATGGGGCGAATTGCCGCCGCAGGCTTCTCCGTGCCGGCGTCCGGGGGTGCGAGGGCTTCGTCAGGCCGGGAGCTTCCGGGGCAGCGGCGCCCGCAACCGATGCCGAGGCGGGCCGCGGCGGCGAGGCGACACGCATGAATGATCCGCGGATTCAGAGTCCGGCGGCGCAACGCAATCGACAGCCCATTCTGGAAGTGCTGCAAGCAACGCTGCCGGAACGCGCGACGGTCCTGGAAATCGCCAGCGGCGGTGGCGAACACGCCGTCCATTTCGCCGCCGCAATGCCCGGCTGGACCTGGCAGCCCAGCGACGCCAGTGATGCCGCCCTTGCCTCGATCCAGGCGCGGCGTAGCGACACCAGCTTGACGAACCTCTGCCCACCGGTGCGCCTGGATACCACGAACACCTGGCCCGAAGGGCCGTTCGACGCTGTTGTCGCCGTTAACCTCATCCACATCGCCCCCTGGGCGGTGGCAGAGGCACTCGCGGCAGGCGCGGCCAGTGTCTTGCGCACCGGCGGCCATCTTGTCCTGTACGGCCCCTTCAAACACGCCGGCCAGCATACGGCTGCCAGCAACGAGGCATTCGACGCCGACCTGCGCCGCCGGGACCCGAGCTGGGGGATCCGCGATGCCGGTGACGTGGTCGCTCTAGCAGAATCCTGCGGTCTCCTGCTCGAGCGCACCATCGCCATGCCCGCGAACAACGAAACCCTCGTCTTCCGCCGCCAAGGCTGACACCCAACACAGAAACGACAAGAGGTCGCAGTGCCGGCGGGGCCACTGAACTCGACAACCCACCGCGCAACGAGCCGGTCCTTTGGCCTTTCCCCTTTCGCCTTTCGCCTTGCCACTTGCAGCTTGCAGCTTTCGGCTTGCAGCTCGACCTACTCCGTCATCCGTGTCTGGAGCTGCACCGGGCTCCCGGCACGGTCGAAAACGGCGAATCCCGAGAGATCGGCGCCCATCTCAACGGCCTCCGCCATCTGCTTGAGATAGGGCTCGGCCTCTTCGGACGTGGGCATGCGGCCCCCTGCTGCGCTGAGGCTGGAGACCAGGATCAGATCCCACTGGAGGCCGGATTGATCCGCCTCCTCCACCAGGGCGTCCAGGCGCAAGTCTTCGTCCACCTCGCGATCCGTGGCCATCACCGGCTGGAGCGTCCCCTGACCCTCGATGGCCTCGCCATTGTTGTGGTGGGTGGCTTCTCCCTCGGGATCCGCCTTGAGCAGCACCAGCAGCAGGCGCTGGTCGTCGGGTTGCTTGCGGGCCATGTCCAGTATCCTGCTTTCTTCTCAGCTTTTGATCAGTAAAGGGGTG
>JAWOCH010000070.1:0-4352 GCA_046483865.1 Candidatus Brocadiia bacterium
GAAACCCGATGGCTGCGTTGTCGGCACAAAACGTCCTCAGCGTGACGTTTAGCCACGCCTCCGGGCGTTTTGGGCCTGCCGCCTTGCCCTCGGGCTTCTCGCTCGACCTCGTCACGAACGGGGTTCTGAGATAGTTTCCAAGCGCAACACGTGCATGTTCAGGGGGCAGAGCTTGTCGGACAAGACGCCGGATAACGCGCAGATAGCCTCCATGCTGGAGCGGATGGCCGACCTGCTGGAAGCCCAGAACGAGAACCCGTTCCGCATCCGCAGCTACCGCACCGGGGCGGCCACCGTGCGCCAGGCCGACCGGCCGATGGCGGAACTGCTGGAGGAAGAAGGGCAGACCGGGCTGAAGGAGCTGAGCGGCATCGGCGATGCCCTCGCCGGTGCCATCGCGGAGATCGTCCGAACCGGCCGGCTGGGCATGCTGGAGCGGCTGGAGGGCGAACTCGATCCGGAGGCGGTGCTGGCTCGCGTGCCCGGTATCGGCCAGACGCTGGCCGAGCGCATCCACGACGAACTCGATGTCGAGAGCCTGGAGGAGTTGGAGGTGGCGGCCCACGACGGACGCCTGGCCCAGGTCGAAGGCGTGGGCGAGGAGCGTGCTCAAGGCGTACGCGACGCCCTGGCCGGCATGTTGAGCCGCAGCGCCACCCGACGGGCCCGTCAGCGCGCAGAGCAGGACGAGGAGCAGCCCGCCGACCCGCCCGTCAGCCTGCTGCTGGAACTGGACCAGGATTACCGGGAGAAGGCGAAGGCCGGCGAACTGCGCACCATCGCACCCAGGCGCTTCAACCCCGAGGGCGATGCCTGGCTGCCCATCATGGAAACCGAACGGGAGGGCTGGGACTTCACCGTCCTCTACTCGAATACCGCCCGCGCACACGAGTTGGGCAAGACGCACGACTGGGTCGTCATGTACTACGAGCGGGACGGCGCGGAAGGTCAGTGCACCGTGATCACCGCCCAACGCGGCTCCCTGGAGGGGCGCCGGATCGTACGGGGGCGGGAGTCCGAGTGCCGAAGCTACTACGAGGAGCAGTGAAGTCTGATACAGTCGCGAGGAAGCCGATGGCTGCTTTCGAAGACAGGACGCAGGCCGGGCGCCGGCTGGCCGAAGAGCTTTCCGATTACGAAGGGCGCGATGACGTGCTGGTGCTGGCGCTTCCGCGCGGCGGCGTGCCGGTTGCCTACCAGATAGCAGAGAAGCTCGACGTGCCGATGGACATCTTCCTGGTGCGCAAACTGGGCGCGCCGGCCAACCCCGAGCTGGCCATGGGGGCCATCGCTTCGGGCGGCGTGCGCGTGATGAACGACGACGTGGTCAGCACACTGCGCGTCTCGGAGGCCCAGATACAGCAGGTGGCCGAGCGGGAGCAGGCGGAGCTGGAACGGCGCGAGCAGGCATACCGCGGCGACCGACCCCGCCCCGAGGTGGAGGGCAAGGTGGTCATCCTGGTGGACGACGGCCTGGCGACAGGGGCGACCATGCGGGCGGCCGTGCGGGCGCTGCGCAGTCGCGGGCCCCAGCGCATAGTGGTGGCCGTGGGCACCGCCCCCCCGGACACGGTCGAGCAGATGGAGCAGTCCGTGGACGAGTTGGTCTGCCTTGTCACGCCGCGACCGTTCTTCGGGGTTGGCGGCAGCTATCGCGACTTCAGCCAGACGACCGACGAGGAAGTGAAGCGCCTGTTGGACGAGGCGCCCCGGCCCTCGTAGCTTGGGTAGGCGCGGCCTCTCGCCGCGCCTCGTGTCCGGCGAGGACGCCGGACCTGCCGGTTGCTGAGCGGGGTGTGGGACATGGAGAACGCCCAGATCGCCGAAGTCTTCGAGGAGATAGCCGACCTCCTGGAGCTGCAGGAGGGCAACCAGTTCCGGATCCGTTCCTATCGCAACGCCGCCCGCACCGTGCGCGACCTCTCCCGGCGCCTCCAGGACATGGTCTCGGAGGATGAAGACCTGACCGAACTGCCCAACATCGGCGAGAGCACCGCGGAGAAGATCGCGGAGATCCTGGAGACTGGAACGTGCGAGCGGCTGGAGAACCTGCGCCGGGAGGTGCCCTCCGGGCTGACACGGCTCATGCGCGTGCCCGACCTGGGCCCCCGCAAGTCCATGAAGCTCTACCAGGAACTGGGGATTGAGGACCTGGACGGCCTGCGCGAGGCATGCGAAGCGGGCAAAGTGCGCGAGCTGGAGGGCTTCGGCGAGAAGACCGAACAGAAGATCCTGAAGGGCATCAAGACGCTGGAGGCCACCTCGGGACGCATACTGCTGAGGGAGGCCATGGATCACGTCGAGTCACTGGGCCGCCACCTGGACGGCCTCGACGTGCTGGACCGCTGGGAAGTCGCCGGCAGCTTCCGCCGCCGCAAGGAGACCGTCGGCGATCTGGACATACTGGTGCACACGGCGGACCGCGAGGAGGCGACCGAGAGGATCCTCGACTACGACGCCATAGACGAGGTCATGAGCCGGGGCAACGAGCGGGTAACCGTGCGGCTGGACAGCGGCTTGCAGGTGGACTTCCGCTACTTCGAGCCCGAGGCGTTCGGGGCCGCCTTGCTCTACTTCACCGGCTCGAAGGCGCACAACATCTCGGTCCGCCAGCGCGCAATTGACAGGGAGTGGAAACTGAACGAGTACGGCCTGTTCAAGGACGACAACCGCCTGGCCGGCAAGTCCGAGGAGTCCGTCTACCACCGGTTGAACATGGACTGGATTCCCCCCGAGATGCGCGAGGACAGGGGCGAAGTGGAGGCGGCCGAGGAGGAGAACCTGCCCGACCTGATCGAGCAGGACGACGTGCGCGGCGACCTGCAGTCCCACACCGACCGCACCGACGGGTCGAACACGCTGGAGGAGATGGCCGACGCCGCGCGTGAGCGGGGCTACCAGTACCTGGCCAGCACCGACCACACCCGGCGCGTCAGCATGGCCAACGGCATGGACGAAGACGGCCTCCGCGAGCAGGCGGACAAGATACGCGAGCTGAACGAATCCCTGGACGACCTCTGGCTGATGGCCGGAGTCGAGGTGGACATCCTGAAGGACGGCGAGCTGGACCTGGGCGAGGACGTGCTGGCCGAGATGGACTGGGTCATCGCCAGCGTCCACTACGACCGCAGCATGGACGAGGAGCAGATGACCGAGAGGCTGCTGAAGGCCGTCCGCAGCGGCGTCGTCCACTGCCTGGCCCATCCGCTGGGGCGCATCATCGGGGAGCGGGAGCCCATCAGCTTTGACCTGGACGCCGTGTTGGAGGCCTGCCGGGAGAACGACGTCTGGGTGGAGATAAACGCCCAGCCGGACCGGCTCGACCTGCCGGACACGCACGTCCGGCGCGCCCTGGAGGCGGGCTGTGGCCTGACCATCTCCACCGACGCCCACAAGGTGGGCGATCTGGACTTTATGCGCTTCGGCGTCTACACTGCCCGCCGCGGGTGGGTGGAGAAGGGCGACGTGCTCAACACGCTTTCGGCCGACGAACTGCGCGAACGCATCAAGAGGTAACCCCAATGGCCGCGGACGCACCGAAGGACAAAGTCGAACAGATGTCCAGGGAGCAGGCGGAGGAACGGGCCGAGGAACTGCGCGAGGAGATCGAGAACCACAACTACCGCTACTACGTGCTGGACGACCCGGAGATCTCCGACGCGCAGTATGACGAGCTGAAGGCCGAGCTGGAGGCCATCGAGGAGCGCTTCCCGGACCTGGTCACGCCCGACAGCCCCACCCGGCGCGTGGGTGCCGAGCCGCGCGAGGAGCTGGGCACCGTGGAGCACGAAACGCCGATGCTCAGCCTCCAGTCCGTTCAGCAGGAGGAGGAGTTCCGCAACTTCTACACCCGCTGCTGCGACGAGCTGGGAAAGGAGCGCATCTCCCTGACGGGGGAGCCGAAGTACGATGGCGTCAGCGTGGAGCTGGTCTACGACGACGGCAGCCTGGCCACAGCCTCCACGCGCGGCGACGGGCGCCTTCAAGGGGGTATGCATAACGGATCCAGTTGGAATCCACCACTTCCCCGCCTACCGTCATTGCACCGGCGGACGCGTAGTCAACCGGATCAATTTCCACGATGTTGTAGCATTCACATATATCTTCCGCCTCCAGCCCGTACCACCCCTGGCTGTCCGTCATCGTACTATTAATTTGTGCCCCCAAATCATCCGCGTTGTTTGAACAATAGAGCCTCACCTCAACATTGCTCAATGGCACATCCTCGTTACCCACATCCCCGGAAAACACTCTCCCCTGAAAAAGCTGCGCCCCCACAGCCCACTGTGGAGGTGCAAAGAACCCCATTACCAAAAAAATAAGATATATCAACCGGTAAATGCTTAACTTGT